>DASXWI010000451.1:0-3118 GCA_036503755.1 Saprospiraceae bacterium
GGAGAATCTTAATTACGATCGTACGACGAACTTAAAGTAACGCTTTGACAGCGCTTTATCAACGACAATAATACTCTACAAAGATGGCAGCCCTCCCTGTCTTTTAAACTAAATACCCCAGAATTCATTCGAATCAATTGACCTTGATCAATTTACCCTTTTGAATAATTTTCAAATCTTTCATTATAGTATAAATGAAGATACCCTGATTTAAATCAACTAAATCTATGGCATGATAATTTGATACGATTTTCTCTTTTCTAACTTGCTGTCCTTCAACAGTAAATATTTCTATTTCAGCACCAGAAGCATCTCCAATACACCTCAGAGTTATAGTTGTGTAAAAAGGATTGGGTAATATCTCAAACTCATCCTTTACTGGTGGTAAAACATCAGTAATGCTATCACTTACATTTACAATCTGGCAGTAAGTACTTGACCCATACTGATTTGCAACGTCTAAACAAATTTCATATTCGCCTTCTACTTCATACAATACAAATTTAGGGCTTTCTACAGAAGACATCTGACCATCACCAAAATCCCAATTAAAAGATTCTGGTTCGAAATAAGAAAGGTTTGTAATGTTCAATCTTAAATAGCTTACTGAATCAGGTGTGTATTTGAAATAAGCAACTGGAACATTGTCAATACCAAGTGTATCGCAAATACTATTATCCAAAGGGCCTAATCTAAAATAAGGCATAGCTGGGGAGCCAATTTTATTATGTGCAGGAAAAGAAACCACATGTTGTTTGAAATCGCACAATGTCCCTTTTCTTTCTGGATGATCAATAACATGTCCTGATTGCACACCATTGGACGAAAACATATATATTTTTCCATCAGGCGCCAGAAGCATATGATACAAAGATGTGGGAAATGGGTCTAAGTACCCATCATACGTTCCAATTAATTCAGAAGACAATAGAATGTCATCCGAACCCAAATCAAATTGATATAAAAAATTTCGATTCGAAACATATAGGTATTTCGAATCTATTGAACAAGCAACCCCACCAGCGTTTAAAATTGGATCTGATAAAGGACCGGATTCCAGTGGGTTAAATAACTGTCCTGAGCAGCGGTCAAAATCAAATATATCTAAACCATTGGTAGGTTCAAACCGAATGAACTTTTGACCATTCGGAGTAAATACAGCCTGGCTTGCTTGCTGACTGGGATTTACATGATCGCCTATTGCTTGAGTATCGACGACAGTAACACCATTTGGTTCAAGTAGTGAAATGAAAAAACGGTTCGAATTTCGTTCAGGCAAAAGAATCCACCAGTCTCGACCATTCGCATGCTTTGTGGCAGTGAGTAAAGCTGTAGTTTCTGTTTCAATCAACGTTTGGTCTTTAGATGTCACATAACCCAATGTATTTGAATTATCAAAAGAAATTATAGCATATTGAAGTGCGCTAGTAATATTATTATCATGAATCTTTAAATAGAATAGGACTGCTTTTGTAGAATCATCGGGCCAAGGCAATAACAAATGGTGTTGAGTGCCCGGATAGCCTATAATATCACAGTAGGATTCCCATATTTGTCCAAAGGCCAAACTATCACCATTTGACATTATTTCATGATTGCCATTATAAAGTCGGCAACCCTCGCTATAAGCTAATAGTTTACCAGAAGGTGAACTTAAAACCGCAGCTTCATTGGCATGACACTTTGTTGAAAAGTACTCAATCCGAAGTTGCTCTTCATTGAAATTAAATTTAAACCCACCGAAGTTTTCACTAGGAAGATTAGGAGGATATCCCATAATCCAATTATTATCATACTTTTCTTGTGCCAAACTATATGTAGTTAGGCACATGAAAAATGTGGAAAACCAAATCAGCTTTAAATTCATTTTCTGCCTGAAAACCATCAGGAAAATATACTTAAGTGGTATAAATGGATATAAATTCATTTCAACCCTGTTCCACCATTTCCTATCACTATACGTCATAAAGGGATTTGTTCTAGTAATCTTTTACCTCTCTTCAAACCAAGTCCGCATCCAGACCTACTCTCCTCACTCTGACACCAAAATACAACGAAAGCCCTCTAACCTTACCACGATTACCAATTTTCTCCCGCTCCCCGTATATTGCAGCTTCCGAAATCAGGGCGAACAAAATAAAGGACTAAACCAACCATGAAAGAAAAAGCACAGCCTTCTCCTCACATCCTCATGGTCAGCGCCGAATGCTATCCCGCCGCCAAAGTTGGCGGCCTGGCAGACGTGGTTGGTTCCCTACCCCGCTATCTTAATAAATCCGGACAAGCCCAGGTCGCCGTCATCATCCCTGGCTATCACAATGCCTGGCTGACCCAACAAGAATACCGCGAAGCCCACGCCGGCGCCTTTCACATGGGCGGCGCTTATATCGAATACCGCATCGCTCATATCCTCAACGAAGAACTCGGCTATGATCTCTATGTCGTCGATATCCCGGGCAAGTTTGACCGGCCCGGTGTCTATGGCGACCATGATCATCCCTTTTATCGCGACGAAGTCGAACGCAACATCGCTTTCCAACGTGCCGTATTGCAATGGGTACACCACTGGGAAGAATTACCGGGTGTGATTCATTGCCATGATCACCATACAGCCCTGATGCCGTTTATGATGACGCAATGCCCTGAATTCTGGCGCCTGGGAGCCACTCCCACTGTGTTGACGATTCACAATGCTGCTTACCAGGGTATGTTTGGCTGGGACCGGCAACACCTACTTCCTGATTTCTCGAGAGACAGATCAGGATTGCTGGATTGGGGAAGTGTGATCAATTCACTCGCCTGCGGTATCAAATGTGCGTGGAGGATCACTACGGTTTCTCAAAATTACCTGAGAGAATTGATGGAGACATATGGCTTTGGCCTGCAAGGATTATTGAGATCCGAATGGCATAAATGCAGAGGCGTTGTCAATGGTATCGATTATGATTATTGGAACCCAGCCACTGATCCTTATCTCAAGATCAAACTCAAAAAGAGTGTTGACAAATGGAAGAAGGACAACAAGCATAGCCTGCTCACGGAGTTGAATATGCCGACTGATCTTCCGCTGCATATTTTCATCGGACGGATGGTGCATGACAAAGGCATTGACTTTCTT
>DASXWI010000452.1:0-3978 GCA_036503755.1 Saprospiraceae bacterium
TGATGGCAACGAATACCCGGGATGAATTTGATGATTTTATGAATGCCCCAAACTTTAATTCTACAGGAAGCTTTAAAGATTTTTATCTCGCTAGTTCATTTAATCAACTCACCCTTGACACAGATGTTTTCGGATGGTATACGGGTGCTAACAATTACACCTACTATGCTGAAGACAACGGACGTGTAAGAGCCAGAGAACTCGGCCGTGAAGCAGTTGATGCCGCGGAAGCAGCAGGTGTTGATTTTTCACAATACGACAATGATGGTGATGGTAACCTTGATGGAATCATCTTTGTTCATGCAGGGCCAGGTGCTGAAGAAGGAAGTATCACTAACTTGTATATCTGGTCACACCGAAGCAGATTAAGCAATGATAATTATGAAGTCACTTATGATGGTGTCCTCATCGATGATTATATGTTTAATCCTGAACGTCGCAATAATAATTCCCGCATGGTGGGTATTGGTGTATTCTGTCATGAATTTGGTCACGGCATGGGCTTACCTGATCTCTATGATACAGATGATTCCAATGGTGACTCTGAAGGTATTGGTTGGTGGGGCTTGATGGGCTCAGGCAACTGGGCTGGGGATGAAGATCTTCCAACCAACTTTGGTGCATGGGAAAGACTCAAATTGGGATGGCAGACATCAACAGATATCACAGGTGATGTAGCTGGATTTCAATTGTCACCAGCCAGTGAGGTTAATAATGAAGTCTATCGCTTAAGTACACCTGATCCGCTGGAATATTTTCTACTGGAAAACCGGCAGAATGTTGGGATTGATATTTCAGTACCCGGACATGGCATGATCATCTGGCACATAGATGACAACCTGAGTGATAATAAAGATGAAACCCATAAATGGGTGGATGTGGAAGAAGCTGAAGGCATCAGTGATCTTGATAACAACACAAATCGAGGAGACAGTGATGACCCTTTCCCCGGAACCGATAACAATACAGTTTTCAATGATTCCAGTAATCCGAATAGTAAACGGTATAATGGCGATGATACAGGTACATACATCAACAATATCCGCGAAGAAGATGATGTCGTCTTATTCAACATGGGTTGTGATCCTGCACAGGCGATCTGCAGAGCTTTTGCCAATCTTTATCTTGACCCGAATGGCCAGGCAACCTTGTTAGTGACGGATGTGGATAATGGAAGCACTTATGATTGCGGATTCCTGAGTAATTCACTTTCCCAATCCCTTTTCACCTGTGCTGATCTTGGTTTCAATTCAGTCACTTTTACTGTGGCCGATGTCAATGGCAATACGGATGCATGCGAGATCAATGTGTATGTGTATGATGAAGTTGATCCTATCCTTACTATCCCAGCCGATATTGCAGTTCCTTGCTCCTATAGTCCAACAACACCTGATGCTACCGGACTAGCAACGGCAATTGACAACTGTGATGCCTCTCCTGAAATCACGTATGGTGATGCAGTTATTGTATGGGAAGATGGCTCAAAAGAAATTACACGCACCTGGACAGCGACAGATAATGAAGGAAACACCAGCACCGGCCAACAAACAATCACCGTTCCTTCACCAATAGTCCTGGACGCTGGGGAGGACCAGACGGTCTATGTTAATTTTGTGGGCATAGAAGGGTATGATTACAGCGCATGTGCAGACCTTTCAGCAACCGGTGCCGGAGGAACTCCTCCTTATACCTATGAATGGTCTGATGGTCAAAGCGGACAGGATGTTGAGGTCTGTCCTGATGTGTGTACTCAATATTTTGTGACCATCACCGATGCCAATGGTTGTATCAAGAAAGATTCATTGATCGTGTATGCCATTATTGTGGAATGTATGAATGGTAACAATCAAAACCTTAATTATTTGCTATGCCATAATGGAGTGACGATTTGTACCGCATTCCCTTCTACCAAGATACATCTGGATCATGGTGACGGACTCGGTGCATGTGGTGATATCGGTGACCAGGGTTGCGAAGAAATCCTTCCATATTCCGGGCTTCCTGTAACCCCGGCAGTGTATGATGAATCAAAGCCTGAGCAACTCTTTAAGCTCATGCCAAATCCGACAGGCGATTTGGTGGAAGTTCAAATTGACATTGATGAATCTACAGTACTTGGCTTATCGCTTTATGACCTGCAAGGCCGTATGCTACATTCCTTTGGAGATTATGAATTAGCAAAGGGATACCATGCGATCACTTTATCCATGTCCGAATTCCAGGCAGGTAGCTATTGGCTGCAGGCCAGCAACCACAAGGATGTACAATTTATTCAACAATTAGTTGTCCTCAAGTAAATACCGCAAGTCTAATCCCAGCATATTTTGAAAAAGGCCCCGTTATGCAACGGGGCTTTTTTTAAGCTATCAGCTGTCAGCTATCGGCTATCAGTTTTTTGCTAACAGCTTCGAGCTTCCAGAAATGAGGTATCAGCTATCAGGCAAAAGATGTAATCAAAACATCAATACATTTACCATTTACCGTTTACCATTTAACCAATTCAACATTTAACCATTTAAACATTAACGAGTAATTACAATTTTCCTTATTTCAAACCTCCCTTCCTCAGTCACCATCTTCAACACATATATACCACTCATCAATTTAGCCTGGACTACCTCATGATCAAAACACGCTGTGTTTCGATAGATTTCATTGCCCTGAACATCATAGATATGCACACTAAAATTATGGTTCTGTAATTTGACAGTGAACTGATCCATGGCGGGGTTTGGAAAAACAGATAAGTCTATAGCAGTGGACTTGACATCTGAAACTGCAGTTGAACCGCAATCAAGTTCATTGATGTGTTCCCATATCTTGTCATTTAGCGTTACGGGCACTTCGTTTCCATCCGGTGCATTTCCCATTCGGATAAGGACGAGATTTTGACCGGGGACAACATTAATATATTGTCCGTTCTTTCCCAATGCAGCAATCATATCCGTTGGGGCATGCGGCATCAGGCTGCCAGGAAATACAATTGGTAATGTGGGCAGCATATAAGATGCTTTACCATTAAGCCACCATAAATACCCATATGACAAATTCAGGTTTTGGGAAGTGTTGACCATACTATTAAAAAAGACAGTGTCGGTTAGAATTTGTGTCCCATCCCAATTGCCTTTGTTGAGGATCATCAGGCCGAAGCGTGCCATACTCCTTGGTTTACTAAAGAAAACATTGTTGTAACCGGATGGAAGAAAAGCGCCATTGATCCCTGTGGCTAACCTAATGTTTTGTTGGAAGAATGCATTCAGACTCTGACCCGTGGCTTGTTCGATGACACCATCCAACAAAGTGTAAGGGGCATTGTGGTAAGCCCATCGGGTACCTGCATCTGCTTTATACAACAAGCAAGTATCCAGTGTACAATGATTTTCCGGGACATAGTCATCCAGTCCTGAAGTCATCGTCAATTGATGCCGGATCGTTATTTTTTCCTCTTGCTCAGGCGTACAAGATGTCCATCCTTCGCCGAGGTAGGTGCTGGAGGTATCATCCAATGATAATAGATTCTCCTGGGAGGCAATTCCAACAAGACACGCAGTAAGACTTTTGCCTGCCGAAGCCCAATACCAGATACTATCCTGTTGAAAAGTGCCAAAATATTTCTCCAGGACTATTCTGCCATCTTTAAGGATGATAAATGCTTTAGTATTATTCTCCTCAAGCATTTCATACATGGAATCAATCCTTTCATCACACCAACCTAAATCGGAAGGGGATAAAGTTTCCCATGTATCTGTAGTGATCGGAGGAAAATAAAGTGACTGTGAAGTGCCAGCCATGGAACCAGCAAAAAGAAAGGAGAGGATTAGGGTTTTCAGATAAGCCATGCACTGTAGACAAGGGAATTAGTGAAAGGTTTAAATGAGCGATCAGTTGTCAGCTTCCAGCTACCAGCATCGAGCTTCCAGGTATGAGCTATCAGCTGTCAGCTGTCGGCTATCAGTATTTGGCTACCAGCTTCCAGCT
>DASXWI010000453.1:0-5932 GCA_036503755.1 Saprospiraceae bacterium
AAAAATCTTGTTCCTGTTTCGGCTCTGACAAGATTCTCTTCAGCCGTAACAAAATTGTCTTCGGCTGCTTGAGGGATAGGGGGTATGTTTTCTGGTTCCATAGGTAGGATTGGTTTTAGGGTTGCAAAATAATAAAATAGATGATCCCTGCGCTAGGATTTCGAAAAACCAATAATAAAAAAGCCACCTCGTTGACCGCGGTGGCTTTACTCTATAGTTGATATGTCCTTAAGTTGATATGTCCTTAAATTATGAGTTGATGATGCCATCCAGGTGGCAAAAGAAATGGTGGATACAAACTATGCTTCCACCTTTGCTGCATCCCGCATGGCTTTCACTTTATCATGGTCTCCTTTCAAGAGCACCATTTGAGTGTTGATCATGGATATTTGGCTAGAGCTTAGATGCTCACTGTCATCCTTCAATACATTCCGGTAGGTTTGAAGAGCATGGTCCTCACCAAATTCACAGGAACTAAGAATTGCATGACGATCTTCCCCTGTAAGGGCTGCCTTGACATCCATCCAGGCACGGAAGAGTTTGCCGGTGTTTTTTGTCCCGTCGGTTGGCGTACCATCCAGGCTTATAATTTCAACTGACAATTCCTCCCTGCATTTATGACTGTTCTGAGCAAATCGTGCAAAAAGTGCCTTCAAATCCTGCTCATTCGTTTCATCACTGGCCGTTTCGTATCCTTCAATCCTGTCATTGTTGATTTCAACAAGTCTGTTGAGTACATCAACTGTTTTATCATTTGTCATTTTAAAGAGTTTTTAGAAAAACAAAGTTATCGAACCTCATCCTGTGCTATTTTACAGAATTCATTCAATCTCTTATACTATTCACAAAATGGAGGCTGTGTTTAGCGATGTTACCTTACGGCTCATCTATTGAGCGTATGGCATCGAGCGATGCCGCTGTTTAAAAAAACAATATCTCCAAACAACAATCTACCTCAATAAGGTAATGTCCCCCGATAGGATTTGGGAGCTACCATCTGCCAATACTACTTCAAAAGAATAAACAAAAATGGAAGGCATTAATTTTTTGCCTTTAAACGTGCCATCCCAACCGGCTCGCTCATCATTAGGATTCAATTGCTGCCCATGAAAGACAAGTTCTCCCCAACGGTCAAATACATTCACCTCCACTATCCTTTCAACACGCTCATTACTGTAAAGTGTAAAGTAATCATTGTACCCATCTCCATTGGGCGAAAATATGTTTGGAATATAAATCTCTGTTTCTGGCACAACCGTAATATTGATTTCAGCAGTGGCGATACAACCATTTTGATGAACGACCGTCAATTGAAAGGAATAATCATCAGACGCTATAATCGAAGTGACGAGACACGTATCACACGTCAACAGGCCAGGAGGACTCCATTGAATACTGCTCAGCTCTGTCACCGGTACATTCACACTTGCGTGGATAGAACTTGCATGCCCTATGATGAATTCCATTATTGAAGGTAACTCCAACTGAAGATCAAGTCCTTGCTGAATCGTAAAGGAGGTATCGATCGTACACCCTTTTCCATCAGTAATGTGAAGCGTATACATTCCGGGATCAAGATCCGTAAATTGTCCACCATCGTTTGTCACCAGGCTATTCAGCACATACGTGAAAGGAGGTGTGCCCCCAGGGATCCCAGTGACATCAATCATCCCATTACTCTCTCCAATGCAGTTTTCAGGAATAATGTCCGCTAATATCGTCACAGGCTTATCCGGATCAACAGTCACAACAATGGTATCTTCTGAAACACAACCATTAACCGAATTCGTTAATTGTAATATGTATACACCACCTGTATTTATCAAAAAACCAGATTGACTGGAAATCAATTCTCCATTTTCAATTCTCCATTCCCATTGCAGATGCTGGCCCGTACTTGCCGAACCATCTATAAAAACTTCCTGTTGAATGCAATCAATCAATTGATCAGGTCCCGCATCAGCCAGCGGCGGAACTCTATCCTCATCGATAAAAACACTATCGATGAATGTGCATTGGTTTGCGAAAACAGCCGTCAGATAATACCAGCCTGGTTCATTGGCTGCAGATGCCAGTAAATTTGAAACAAATGAATCAGGTCCAGTCCAGGTGTAGATTCCTGCCTCTGAGGATGCACCGCTTAATGGTACGACATTGATCAGGCAATTGAGGGTGCTTCCCGGTCCTGCATCAATGGTTTGGATACACGCAGAGCATGATGAGGGGGGTTCAACACTCAACAGCGTAAAGCATGTAGGGGTATTATAATCATGTATGTTAAAATCAAGCGAGCCTGCATCAATTGCATATGGCCCACAATGGAGGGTCGTCCCATAGGTTCCATTGAGCGTCCCGTCTGATGATCGCCATAGAAATCCAGGTGTATGCCCGGTGACTAGCAGATCAAAAGTGAAGGTATCATCAGCAGGATCATAATCCGTCCCATTATCAAAGCAAACGATATTGCTAACTACAGCATCAATACTTGTAACCGCAATACTCACACTTTCCAGATCGCAACACCCGGTAAAACAATTGATCGCACCGATGTGCATCCCGATGGTGGGAATGGTGCCTGCAGTAGTGATATAATTATATGCATACACAGTGTATGTTCCTGCAGATGGTGTACTAAAAACACCAGTTGCCGCATGAATCACCTCCACGATATACCCGGCAGCATCCACGATCAAAATGACTTGCGTATTATCTGTACTTTGTGTAAAACCTATAGATGAAATATCAAACGCTCCATTTCTGCAGATCGAAGTAGGAGATACATTCAATACCCCTGCATCAGTTACATGCACAACTATCGTGGTACATAAAGGCAAAGGGTCATCTGTGACTGGCACACAAGGATCATTGGATGCATCAATACATAACTGATAACTCCCGGGCGTAGTCCAGGTGGTCGTAAAACTAGTGGAAGGAGATTGATTGACCACAACCCCGTCCAGGTACCAATGATACAATCCAGCACCATTCAATTGCTGGACCGAATACGTTTCTGATACCCCAATGCAAGGATGTAATTCTCCGATGACTGGTGTCGTCCAGGGAGCAATGACTTCTTCACCACAAACCCCCACGACATCAATCGTCACCCTGCAATAGGAACCAAGACAACCGTCGACCATGAAATAATAAACCTTTCCAATCGTCAGACCTGACATGTTCAGCACTTTAGGTCCCGTGTTGCAATCCTGGATATCAACATCACAAGCCACCTCATTTTTAAAAGAGCAATCTTCATAAATGGCAATCTGCACACCGACTATATTTTGAAACTCATTACAATTACTTGGTGTCGCTCGCAAGGTCAGGTTAGTGCACCACGCTGTAAAAGCAAACCATGTTGGGTTGTTGGTTTGCGAACTTTGGTCACTCTGGCATATTGGAGTTGGCCCATCCTGGGGATGCATATAGGCGGACATAGAAAAAACATATCCGTCGAGTTCATCCACGGTACATAACACCGGAGCAGTCTCGCAGGTGCATTCCGGTTGGTTACCATTGGTACATTGCCCGAAAAGAAATTGGTTGAAAAGCAGACAAAGAAAGATCAGGAAGGGAGTTAGCTTGAATGATATTTCAATCTTACCTGGCAATGCTTTGGAGGTTTATTCCTGACCATTTGGGTTGGGTTTTCCAAGATAATCATTGTTTTCGGGAAAAAATACCTTCAATAGAGACGTCAAATATCAGACGCCAGATTGAAGACAAGTGTGTGGGATGTGGGTGAGCATAAACCCATAAACTCATAAACTTATAAACTTATAAACTTATAAACATGGGATACCAGACATCAGACACCATAAAGCAAAATCGTGTGGTAGAAAAGTGAGCCTAAACTGCGATACACTAGTGAGTCAGCTTCATTATTTTACCGGAAAGCAATTGATGTTTTTCATGACTTGACACCAAATAGTAGAATAAGCCTGCTGGCAAATTTACAAGGTCTATGACATCTTGATTTTGAATGTTAATGGTCATGACCTGTTGACCATAGCTATCAAACATAGTCAACACTCCTCTTTCAAATGGAAGATCTTCCACACGAACGTAATCTGAGGCAGGCTGCGGGTAAAAAATGGTGGGTGAATTTGATACATGTTCTGTGCCTGTAAAAAGTGTTTCGTTTTTAAACCAAAAAACCTGATCATTAGGAATAGCAGAAACGACAATATCCTTTTTACCATCAGCATCTATGTCCTTCAGGTGAAGCCAGGTATCAAACAAGTTGAGGTTTTGATAAGCGAATGTACCAAAACTAGAGAAGTAGCCTAAAATGACGGGTTCACTCCAATTGTCAACACCCTGGTTGACAAAGTATCCTACACGATAGCCACTTAGCCTGTCAATAAATACCAAATCCTGATCCCCATCACCATCAAGGTCGCCCGTTTCGAGAGAATAAATATCCATCAATCCTGCAATCGGATGGCGGGTAGTAAATGAAAGGCTTTTGTTTTCAAGATAATAAAGGCTTTCTTCAAAATCATAAGGAGCGCCGGAAATGAAATCAACATCTCCATCACTATCTATATCTACAACTCCAACTCCACCGTCTAAGACGTTTGTAGACACTGGGATTACAACGCGGGTAAAACTACCACTTGCTCCTTGCCGAAATACTAAAAAGCGATTATTCTCAGCATTTACGATGATGATGTCTAGCCTTCCATCCAGATTATAATCAGCTACGGTAACATAGTCATACTCAGATTCCTGGCTATCGATCAGTCGCTCTGTAAATGAGGTATCAGCATTGTTCCGATACCAATACATGACAGGTTCTCCAGAATAATCATCAAACTCAGCAATGATGTCAGCATATCCATCGAGATTAATATCTCGTGCCATGCGAACCAATCGAAAGTCGCCCAGGTTTAACTCGTGGCGGGTAAATGCCTGGTCTGCATCGTGTGTATAATACGCATCGCTTGTGATCAAATCATCAATGCCATCAGCATTCATATCGGCGACATCCCGCACAACTTCAAAAATAGCATCCGGCATTTCGATCGTGTCAAAACTAAAATCTCCCTGATTTTGAAACATTAAGAGAACGCCCGAGTGAAGCCCTGCTAAATCGATATCTCCATCACCATCAAAATCACCTGCCACGTAAGAGTCGTCTGCATACTCAAGATCCAGACCGCCAAGCAAAAGCGTTTTTGGTCCAAATTCTACCTCCTGGCCCCAAGCCAAAGGAAACAATTGGAATAAAATACCAACCATTAATAGGGAGACTCTCATCATTTTTCGTTTTGCTGATCATGAACAATGCGCAAAAGTAATAAATAGTCAAACTTGAGATCGAAATCAGACTCCAGACATCAGATATCAGATGCCAGATTACAGACGAGTGTGTGGAATGGGTATACGCATAAGCCTATAATCTTATGAGCGCCTATAAGCCTCTATTGCTGGCGGAGATACTTCGACAACGTTCGGCACAAGAAACTCCATCCAGCGGCATGATTTCTCTAACTCATCCATTGATAATTTCTCCTCCATTCGGATGAAGAACCTGGCCTGTCATATAGGATGCATCCTGGCTTGCGAGGAATAAATAAGCTGGAGCTACTTCTGAAGGTTCGCCTGCTCTTTTCATGGGCACATCGCTTCCGAAAGTGGCTACTTTGGAAGGTTTAAAACTGGAAGCTACAAGGGGGGTCCAGATCGGACCGGGGGCTACGGCATTTACCCTGATTCCTTTATCCACCAGGTTGGCAGACAAGCTGCGGGTGAAAGAAACTATAGCTCCTTTCGTAGCAGCGTAATCGATAAGTGCACCACTGCCCCGGTAAGCTGTCACTGATGTTGTGTTGATGATACAACTGCCTTTCTTCATCGAAGGCAAAGCTGCTTTAACGATCCAGAACATGGAAAAGATATTGGTTGAAAAAGTCTTTACCAGGTTTTC
>DASXWI010000454.1:0-12594 GCA_036503755.1 Saprospiraceae bacterium
CTACATAATTCTCCCTATAGTCAATTTGGTCCTTAAGTGATTTATAATACGCTTCAATAGAGGCTTCGTATTCATTTTTCCTGATGTTTTGGAAATAACCGACAGCATATTGCCACCCTCGCTGTGGTTTAACAATCTCAGAACTTGGGACCCACACATCTGCCGGTAGCGTTGAAGAACTATTGCTCACTAAATGCAGATATTGAGTTGTAGAGGTTATACCAGCCTTAAGGGATGTATATGGCGTCACAGAAGTGTTGACAAAAATTCTAGGTTCCAAAGAATTATACGTCTTTACCACCTCCCCGTCATTATATGTTTCTCCTGTAACCGAAGAAGTATAGGGTCCAATCTGTTGGAACAAAGTAGCCCGTAAACCAAGATTTACTTTCAACCAAGGATTTAACCGCCAATCATCCTGAAAGTAAATAGCATACTCGGTGGCATATTTTGGTTTAGCTGAATTTTCAAATTCCGTTTCTCCTGCAGTTCCGGTAATAATATTTGGGGTCAGTGTATGATGTGTGGCATTGATACCTGTCTTTACCTGGTGATCATTTGATGGGAAATAATCAAAATCAAATTTTATCGAATAATCCCTTACACTGGAGAACAAATCAAAACTAAAATCCTCCTGTTCAAAGCCAGCCTTAAATTGATAATCATTATAAATCGCAGACATGTTGAAAAACAACTTGTCATTAAATAAGTGATTCCAACGCAAAGTAGCCGTTGCATTACCATACGGAAGTTTGAATTCAAAATCGCGGCCAGGTTGTGCCAGGGTGAGGACATCCCGTCCAAAATAACCACTGAGATAAACACGGTCTTTTTGAGAGAATTGATAATTCACTTTCGCATTGAGATCATAGAAGAAATAATTTGTTCCTGCAAAATCAGTAGATCGGATTAAAGGTTGCGCCAGGTCAAATCCATACGTACGTCTTCCGCTGATCAGGAAACTACTCTTATTTTCCACAATAGGACCTTCAAGCGTAAGCCTGGAGGAAATTAATCCTATACCTCCTTCACCCTGGAAGTTCTGGTTATTCCCTTCTTTCATTTGAATATCAAGCACAGAAGATAAGCGACCTCCGTAGACAGCAGGAATGCCCCCTTTGATCAGCGTAGTATTTTTGATAGCATCAGCATTGAATACACTGAAGAAACCCAGAAAATGCCCACTATTATACACTACGGCTTCATCCAATAGGACAAGATTCTGGTCAGCACCACCCCCTCTTACATAGAATCCAGAACTTCCCTCCCCTGCCGATGAAACACCTGGTAATAATTGAATCGTTTTCAGCACATCTATTTCTCCAAGTAATGCAGGCAACACTTTTATCTGTTCAATAGGCAAAGTGACTTTTCCCATCGATGTACCTGTAACATTTTCATCTTCCTCTTCTTCTGCTGCGGAAACTACTACTTCTTGCATTTGTATGCCCTGATCCATGTCAACATTTAGGGTAGTATTTTCAACCAGGTAGATTTCAATCACTTGTGTTTGGTATCCTAAATAAGAAAACACAATACGGTAAGTTCCGGAAGGCATCGTCATGGAATAAAAACCATATGTATTGGTCACGGTGCCCCTGGTGGCATCATTTTCTAGAAAAATATTGGAACCAATCAGGGTTTCACCGGTCTCACTGTCTTTGATGTATCCACTGATCGTATGATTTTGTTGTGCATCAACTAACACGAAGGATAAAGCACTCAAAACAGTCAAGAAGGCAATTCGTAGCATGGTTCTCATATAATCGAGGGAAAACGAATGAAAGGGTCTTTTGTTACGTAATCCATGTAAAGAATAGAGGAAATTATGTAATTCATAGATGAAGGCTGCTAACGAGATTTGTTGAATAGAAAACATATGCCATTTCATTGCGTTTTATATAGGTCGGCCCCTTTTTGAAATGCGGCTTTTGGCTCGCAAAACTACTCATGAAAAATGAGTCTTGTTGGAAAAAACAAAATGTCCAAGCTGATGAAGCCAATTTATGTTATTATCACAGGGGTCATGTTCACTTTGAATATGATGGAGAGTAAGGCACAAGACATCAAAGAATACCTTGATGCCTACATTGGGGAAAATGCAAAACCTTATGTACAACCCCTTGCCGACATGTTTACATCCAACATCAATACCGGGATGTGGGAATGGTCAAGACCTGAGAAATCCTTCTACTTTAGATTAAAAGCACAAGCTATCGTCTCTCTTCCTGCTGAATCAATGCGCACATTTACCGGAAAAACCACTGGCGATTTTCAGCCTCCTCAAACTGCTACGGTACCTACCATTATTGGAGACAGAAATGCTGTCATCCTTCAAGGTGAGGATACAACCTTTTATATTTTTCCAGGAGGATATGACCTGAAGCGTCTAATGCTTGGAACTCCGCAAATAACTGTGGGTGGCTTCCTGCATTCAGAATTCAGTGGTAGGTTTCTATCCTTTTCATTAGGCCAGGATCTTGGCAAGGTTAACTTTATTGGTATCGGTGGAAGACATTTCATCTCAGACTACATGGAGTCGCCGTCTATTGATGTTTCATTGGGATACTTTTATCATCATATTCAAGCAGGTGTTTACCTGGACAGTGATCAACACTTATTTTCGGTGCATGTAGGGAAATCCGGAAAATTTTTCTCTGGTCAGATCATGGCCGGGTATCAGACTTCAGGCTCTTCAATCCATTACACGTATTTGGATGGCGAGGAGGAGTATAACGTAGACCTGTTTATGAAAAATGAAAACACGTTTATCATTGAAGCTTCTGGCGGATTGAGACTTGGTCCATTGTTTGCCACAAGCGCTATCAGTTATGCAAAACATATCAGCATAGCTGCAGGATTTGGATTGTTCTTCTAAGGTTTCAATACGACATTGATATCGGGTTGGCTAGTATCATTTGGTCTTGTGAAATTAACCGCTGCCATTTTGTACCCGGCTTTCCTAAGTAGAGATATTATGCCTGATGAACCACTTAAATGACCGGCTCCAACAGTAATAAAATAGCTCTGATTTGTTGGAAAAGCTTTGATCCTTTCAACCATTTTCCTGTTTCGTTCATAGATGAGTTTTTTGCGTAGTTGATGCATAGAAGCTTTAGTCATACTATAAAGCAGATGTAGTTTATTTTCAAGGTAACAAACCAGGGTTCGATCAGCAAACTTTCTGAACTTACTGGGATATTTGCTAATAGCTCTTATTTGTACATACAATGGTTCTGGTGGTATTTCATGCAATAATGCCATTTGTTCTTCTACAGATTCAAGCCCCCGAACCTCCAGATGGTTGGACTTTGCGTAATCCCACAAATGTTCATCCATGGATACCATGTGATCATGCTGCAAAAAATGTTGGGAAATAGCACTCATGATCATCAATGGATGAAGGTGATCGTACCTGCCGACATCAAGTGAAAATGATTTTTCTAACTGATGTCTTATTTTCTGATAAATAGGAGGTCGGAAATAGGCGCGCATGTTGTAATCTGGCCCTTGCTCCATTGCCGGTAATCCGGAATCTAGGTCCATTTCACCTACATAGACATTGGCTTGGCGAATGATTGGATAAAGAGATTCGCAAAAACGATAAACCCGGTCATCCCTGATATGCATGGTACCAAAAATCCATGACTGCTCTCCTGCAGGAGAGATCACCGACCACAATAATGAAGATTTACGCAAAGAAATGATTGATTAGGCTCAATGTCCTGTCATCCGTTATAATCCAATGGCAATACCTTCCTGTTTTTAACAGTAGATAAAGTCATCAGGGTTTTTAACCTTTCTACTTCCGGAATTTGTGACAACACATTGAACAATAAATTCTGGTACGCCTGAAGATCTTTGCAAATCACCTTGAGCAGAAAATCCCCGTCACCGGTGATGATATTACACTCAGCAACTTCATCGATTTCATTGACTTTGCGGAGAAAGTTTTCCGAAGCATTTTCTTTATGCCAACCGATATTGACGAGGATAAATGTTTTCACTGTCAACCCAAGAGCTAAAGGATCAACTTCAGCATGATAGCTTTTGATGATCCCATTTTTCTCCAGCTTTTTAACACGCTCAAGTGTTGGTGCCGGAGAAAGTCCAATTTTCTTTGACAAACTCAAATTGGTGATGTTGCTATTTTCCTGCAACATTTGCAATATCTGGTAATCGATCTTATCGAGATCTTCGTTCATGTGTTTACTTTTTAATCAGGATTCGGTTTATGGATTTATTATGGGAAAATGCCAAGACGAGTATAATCGCCGGCAATTTTGTTTAAAGACACTACAAAGGCTGCGGAACGATGATCTTCGATGGTTTTCTTACGCTTCATAGTTTCCCTGATTTCATCATAGGCATTGACCATCGTATCCTCCAAACCAGAACGGACCAGGTCAATTTCATCAGCACCATGCGTAAGCAGAATCTTTTCTTTGTCACCCACTTTTTGCCCGGTCAGCCTTTCCACTGTGGACAACAAGCTGCTCTTGGAGTTTTCCTGAAATCTCTTTTCCATACGACCGAAACGCATATGCGAAAGATTTTTTAACCATTCAAAATACGATACCGTCACTCCGCCTGCATTCAAATACATATCCGGAAGAATGACAATTCCTTTTTTCATCAATATATCCGCTGCTTCAGAAGTTACAGGGCCATTTGCAGCTTCTGCTATAACCTTGGCTTTAATGCGTTTTGCATTTTCCGTGGTAATTTGATTTTCCAATGCTGCCGGCACCAACACATCACATGGAATAGCAACCCAATCATTTCGTTCCGGGAGTGTTTTTGTTCCCGGAAATCCAAGGATGGTGCCTTTGTCTTTACGGAATTTCAATAACTTTTCAATGTTGATACCCTTCTCATTATAAATGGTTCCTTCAATTTCAGAAACACCGATCACAATCGCATCTCCTTCGTCCTGTGAAATACTTCCGGAATACGATCCAACATTTCCTAAACCCTGAATGACCATAGTCTTTCCGGCAATACCTGGTGTTAGACCAATGGCCTTTGCATCTTCAGGATAAGAGAAAAACTGACGAATGCCGTAATACACACCTCGCCCTGTTGCTTCTGTCCTACCTTTAATTCCGTTCTGGCTTTCAGGCTTTCCGGTTACACATGCAGCAGCATCAATCTCGCCATGTTTAAAAGTCTGGTATGTATCCAATATCCAGGCCATCTCGCGACTTCCTGTTCCGTAGTCAGGTGCAGGAACATCTAATCCAGGACCAATAAAATTTTTACGGATTAGTTCCGTAGTGTAACGGCGTGTTATCAGTTCTAGTTGCTGTTCGGTGTATTTACGTGGACTGATTTTTACTCCTCCTTTCGCCCCACCAAAAGGTACATCCACCAAAGCACACTTGTAACTCATTAATGCAGCAAGTGCCATCACTTCATCTCTGTTGACCAGATGACTGAAGCGAATACCCCCTTTCGTTGGAAGACGGTGATGACTGTGTTGTACACGAAAGGCTTCAATAACTTGATAGGTATTCCCGATTTTAACCGGGAATGTCATTTCATACACTGCATTGCATCCTTTGATTTGTTCCAGGAGACCAGTAGGAATTTTGGTATGCATAGCAGCTTTGTCGAAATTTCTATTGACACTTTCAAAGAAACTCAGATGTTGTTTAGTTGAACTACTCATTTTTATGCCGTTTTTCTAATCTTGAAATTTTTCGATCGAGTTGGATGATATATATAAACAATGTGATCAGGATGATCAGGCAAACGCCTGCGACCACATAAATCTTACCGATGCTCCGCATGAAGTCAGGAGCAGTCTCTCCTTCTGCCCGGGCAGCCTGGAAAATCAGGATAAATAAACATACCAAGAGTCCTCTCACTGCCATAGGTCGTTGAAAAAGCCCATAAATATCCAAAGATTTCTTCAACTCCATAAAGATCGTTTTATCCTGTCCGTTCTGTATACTAATTCGCTTATCCACAATCCAAGCAAGAAAAATCCAATGACAGCCGGGTAAAATACCATACGCATCGTGTTATCAAGGTCCTCTCCTCCTAATGCAGGGTTACCCCCGCTACCCGGATGAAGACTATCGGTCATCCTTGGAATGATAAACAATAATGGAATCACGAGTGCAAAAGCAAACATATTGTAACCTGCAGTCAACCTTGCCTTTTGCATATCATCTTCCACAGAGGATCTCATCACCATCAGCGCGGCATAGATCAACAGACAAATAGCAGACATATTTTGTTTGACATCCCAACTCCAATATGCATTCCATGTATTTTTAGCCCATAGCATTCCTGTCACTAGTCCTAGCAACCCGAAGATGATCCCCACTTGTATAAAAGCCACGCTTTTAATATCAAAGTCAACCAGGCCCTTTCGATAATACTGTAAGCTATACCATGCACTTATTCCAAAAAGGATGATCATTGCAAACCACATTGGAACATGGAAATAAGTGTTTCGAATGGTTTCTGAAAGTATGTTTCTGAAAGGATACTGTATACCGGCCTTTGCATGAACATCCGTGATCTTGTCTTGAAACCACAATTTCTGATCTGCCGTATCCTGCTCCTGTGCCGGAGTTATAAAAATCGCGTTTGGTAATAGGCTCGTTCCTTCAGTTCCATGATCGATTACCAGCGTAAGTGGGTAGGCATCCTGCCTGACGGGAAAAACAGAAGGGATATAAAAACTTGCTGTGAGGTGGCGATCATCCCATGCTTGAACGTGTCTGGCTTCAATGACTGTATCTCCAGTCAGCCTAAGCCAAGCCGTATGGCTGCTGGAATCGGATGCATAGGATGTATTGTACCCGGTCACATTGAGAACCACCATTTCCCCGGCAGTAGCTTTATCTGGACTGACTTCAATGATTCCGGGGTTGAGTGGTACGATCCAGCCTGCCACAAAGACATACACCAACAATATCATGGCTGCCCATTTCCAGGGTGCCAGGCGAAACTTCACATTACCGGTTGATTCCTCCATATTCAAGATCGCCAAAGATAGGGAAACAACCAAAGAGAGAGGCCAGTGACTAAACTGATTACGCTCGCCAGGAGAGTCATTTCGTTCCAGGGATTATTATCCGGCGTAGTGCCTGAAGCATAGGCTGTTAACCGTAGAATATTGATAAGCATAGGAATCATAAGCGGCAAACCCATCACTGCGGTCAGGGAAGCATTCTGCTGTGTTTTGATCGCAATAGAAGTAATCAACGTTAGCAGGAATGAAATGCCAATAGAAGCTAGCAATCCTGTAGTCAGGAACCAACCTTTACGAATCATATGATCACCCGCCATAATCCCCATAACTGACCAGAGCACTACGAAAATGAAAACAAGGAGAAGTAGGTTGTAGATGACTTTTGCCATGAATAACTCCAGTGGATGATACAAGGTATAGTAATAGAAGTATCGGCCTTCACTTTCCCGGCCAAATGTCTTCAACACAGCCATTAGGGAACAAAAGAGGAATATGATCCAGAAAGTGAGACCCCATTCCTTTGGAGGCAATTGTTTCCAGATCGAGAAAACAATAAAGGTGGAAGAAAGTACATATAATAGTATACCGGAGAGGGCGTAACGCTCGCGGAGCTCTATTCGGGCTTCGGTGGCGACGAGAGTGAGTATCCGGTTCATCGGCCTCAAAGATAAGCGGGATTATAAGAGCTGGGAGAGGGAAGAAATGTGATCAGAAGGTGAGCGAACCTTAAAGAGATCGAAGTAACTATATTTTGAATATACGTCTATATTAAATAAATATATAATGTATTACCTTTGTCATAATCAATGACTTAAATAAAATGTGGCGTCTGATTCTCCCCTTCCTTTTCCTTTCAGCCTCAACGACTTACGCCCTGCCGGGCAATAACCCCTATTTCTATAGCGTGGTGGCAAAATCCGGCGATGGCATCAGTATACTTCTAAATCGCTACGAACTGGACGAATACGAATGCAATCTGGCTAAGTTTCTCGAACTAAATCAATTGACGAGGAAAGACCAGTTACTGGAAGGAAAAGAATACAAACTACCGGTGATGATCTATCAGTACAATGGACAAAGTATTCGTAGTACGCTTGGCATCACGGATATGGAGGTGGCCAAAAGAATTGCCAACTACAATAGACTCATTCTCAACCGAAATCTTCGGAAAAGCGATTATGAGTCTAGTAAAATTCTTTGGGTGCCCTACCACGAACTAAACTGTCCGGTCGCTGAAGCCAAACCAATTGCTATCAAGGAAAATCCTGGAACTTCAGAAAAGCCGGCATCTGCATCTGTCAGTGAAACGGTTTCCATATTTGGCAGCGAGTATGGTAAAATCGAACGGAAGAGCGACAAACTGAAAGGAAAAGTGTATTACATTTCAGCAGGTCATGGTGGTCCTGATCCAGGTGCAATGGCTAAAACAAGAGGCAGTAGCATTTGCGAAGATGAGTATGCTTATGATGTATCCCTTCGACTGGCCCGTAACCTTATGGAAAATGGAGCAAAAGTGCATATTGTCATCCAGGATGGTAATGATGGTATCCGCAATGATGATATCCTTATCTGTGATCATGATGAAAAAACCATGGGCACCCAAACGATTCCCATCAATCAATTAGCGCGGTTAAAGCAACGTACTGATGCCATCAATGAACTCTATGGTCAATATGCCCGTGCCGGTGTAAAAGAACAAATCCTGGTTTGTATACACGTGGATTCCCGGTCTGAAAATTATCGTCAGGATGTTTTCTTCTATCATTTCGAACATTCGAAATCCGGCAAGAAAATCGCAGAAAATGTCCAGGAAGTCTTCCAACAGAAATATGCAAAGTACCGTGCAGGTAATGATTATCAAGGCTCCGTTACCACACGTAATCTCTACATGCTGAGAGTACCTTATCCTACCACGCTTTATGTCGAACTGGCCAATATCAAAAACGAAGCTGATCGCAAGCGCATCCTCCCGTCTACCAACAGACAAGCATTAGCGAATTGGCTTTATGAAGGACTTGTTAAATCTTAATCAAGCTCCACACAGCATAAACTTATTACTCACTACTCACGACTCACGACTCACGCCTGACGACTCCCGATTCAAAACTCACCACTCACACCTCACACCTCACACCTCTGAAAGCTGACAGCTGATAGCTGATAGCTGATAGCTTACAGTATTACACATAGAGCAAGTTACACCCTCTCAAATCACTATTATCTAACCTGCCCAACACATCAAATCCTCCGTCTTCGAAGGCAGTGCCTATATCATCCGTAGCGATAAATGAACAAGTATCGATATTAGCGACATCAATAACATTAATGACTCCGCGTTGTCCTTTCTTGACTAATCTTAATGGATCACTTACATCCCTGATCAATACACGCATTGTTGGACCCGGTTGAAAATGGTCGTCTACTCTGTAAGCTTGCGACAATAATTCTGTCATGCCATACTCGCTTGCGATGCGAAGACGTATATGGCCTTTCCTCAATCGACTGTACATTTCTTCCCGTGTGATTTCTATTCCTCTCCCTTTCATACCACCTGTTTCAATCACAAGAAGATTATCCCAAACAGGTACCTCATGATGTTCAAATAAATCGAGCAATGCAAAACTTACCCCGATAAGAATTACACTTGTATTTGTTATTCTCATTTTTCCCAATTTGTCTATGATCTCTTCATTCACTTCAGGAAAAAACCTGTTTTCAGGATGATTACTTATTTCCATAAAGTGATGGACCATATTCACCAGGCTTGAATCGCTGCGTTCGAGATAAGATGGTAAAAGTCCAATCCATGCAAAGTCACCGGGCTTATTGGATAATGCACTAAAGCATTTTTCTGTGACCGCATGATAATGGTTTATGTCACGGACTGAATGCCGACTTTGAATGCTGCTTGTAGTCCCACTACTCCGAAAAACCTGCTCAGCTTCCCATTGTCCTGTTTTGATTTCATGTTCCCTAAACATGACGATAGGCAGAAAGGGTACTTCTTCTATGTTTTTAACATGGTCAGCATTGATCTTCAATAAATTACAATAGGACCTATATAGCGGGTTGAAGTCATATTGATATTTCCACACATCCAGGGCAACTCCCTCGAAGTCCTTTTCGTTAATATCGTATATTCGACGGAGTAATGAATCACGTATTTTATCAGGGGATACCATCATGGTCAAAAATAGGCCTTTTGCTCGTGCTATCTATTGCCGGGTGGCGTTGTCTTGATGCACCTAATTATCCTGACGAGCCTCGCATTGAATTTGTGGGAATTTCTAAAGATACCCTCCAGCAAGGTATCTTCCAGGAAGATTCACTGATAGTCATCTTTCATTTTGAAGATGGAGACGGAGACATTGGCCGCACAGACCAGGATCCTGAAAACAACATTTTTTTTATTGACGAACGGACAGGTACACTCGACAATACTTTTGGCATCCCAACCATTCCAGAGGACGGGGCTGGCAATGGAGTTGAAGGTGAAGTCAAAATCCTGCTTTTTTCTACCTGTTGTATTTATCCCGACGGATCAGACCCCTGCATATCAAATCCACAATTCCCATTAGATACCGTACAATACAGGATTTATATAGAAGATCGCGCGGGTCACAAGAGCAATGAAATTCTTACCGCTCCCATTATACTCCGTTGCAATTAACAGGAATATTTTTTAATAATTCTATGTATTAATTACTACTTCGGCGGCTGCAACAGTCTTCTTCTCATTTCCAATAAATATTTTGTTTCCAGATATGATTACAGGTCTTTTGAGAAAAGTATATTCCTGAAGGATCAATCGTTTGTAATCATTCTCGGTCAAAGCCTGGTCCTTCAAATTCATCTCCTTGTACTTAATGGCTCTTTTGCTGAATAAGGCCTCATAAGTTCCAGCCATTTCTTTCATTTCTTTTAATTGTGTTGCAGTTATTCCCTCTGTCTTAATATCCTGCCTATCATACCCATGCAATCCCCCCAACTTTTTAATGATCTCCCTACACGTATCACAAGTCGACAAGTAATATATTTTCTTCATCCACCAAAAATAGAACATTCTCCACTCACCACTCACAACTCACAACTGCCTATTCCTTGTGGTTAAAACCCCAGACAACAATATCGGTCGTGCCTATGGTACTGAAATAATTAAAGTGTCCAAGAAATATCCGACGATCACACCTCACGACTGACGACTCACGACTGACGCTTCACCACTCACAACTCACAAAAAGTTTATCTTCGATAAACAATGAACGAAGCCGAACTCATCCTCAATGCTGATGGTTCGATATACCATCTCAATCTGCTGCCAGAAGATGTTGCACCAACTGTCATCCTGGTCGGTGATCCTGGTCGCGTGGCTAAAGTTTCCAACTTTTTTGACACCATTGATGTGATAAAAAACAAACGGGAGTTTATCACACATACCGGTTGGTTTAATAAAAAAAGAATAACGGTTATCTCCACCGGCATTGGCACTGATAATATTGACATTGTCATCAATGAACTGGATGCACTTGTCAATGTTGATCTTAAAACCCGATTACCGAAGGAAGAGTTAACCTCTCTAAACTTAATTAGAATCGGTACCTCTGGCTCCATACATCCTGAAGTACTTGTTGATCAAATTGTGGTTTCTGGTCTGGCAGTAGGAACAGATGCTTTGGGTATGTACTATGAACATCAGCCACTAGAGCACCGCCTCTTACCAGCATGGACTTACCTCACCAACAGGTATCCATTTGACCTATCCGATTTTCCTGAACCCTATACGGAAGGAATGACCTTAACCTGCCCAGGTTTCTATGGGCCACAGGGTCGCGTGATCCGGGCTCCTCTCGAATATGATATCCCGATCGATGAATTGTACGAAATCGAAATAGACGGGTATCCTTTTATCAATCTCGAAATGGAAACGTCCGCCATCTATTTGCTCTCTGCTATCCTCGGACATAAGGCTATTTCGTTCAACGATATTCTGTCACAAAGACTCTATGGCAAGTTTAGCGGTAAATCCGGAAAATCAATTGAAGTCCTCATCCATGCGGTCCTTAAGTGGATCACTTCGTTGGAATCGTAACCAATTCTTTTAAATATTGATTGTAAATCCAAGCCCGGTTTAAGAGGGAAGGTGCTTCCCGCAAAGGATCAGGATCCCATGGATAGACCGGTCTGCAAAGAATATACAATGAAGTCATGTCCGTGACCAACGCATCCTCAACCATGGGTATTCTGATTCCATATTTAATCTTTGCCCAAACCCGTATCGTTAGCATACCACCATCCACGATCAGCAAAGGTCTCGGCACATCTCCAAATGGCTCACGGTAAAAAGGAAGAAAGGAGTTTCTATTCGGTTGATTGCTTTCTTGGGTACGACCCGGAAAAAAAATTGAATCACTTTCCTTGCCCGGAATGAAATCCAACTTTGAGGGACTGATTTTTGTCAATTGTTGATCAATGGAGTCCAATTGCCCCTTTGCGATCAAGACTAAATCCTCTTCCTGATAATCTCTTCCCAACCCATCAAGGTACTCCCTGGCATATTCAGGCACCCACAGGAAGCCATATCTATCCGCTAACTCCCTGGCCAGTGT
>DASXWI010000455.1:0-6057 GCA_036503755.1 Saprospiraceae bacterium
CACTTATTAAAAAAGGAACGATCAAACCATCAACCTTGGTGGAATACCTGCAAAATGCAAACAGTAAACTATTTGATACGAAAGTGGTAGGCACTGAAATCTATAGTAGCATAGACCAGGGGAAAACATGGACCAAAGTACATACTGGATATTTGGATAACATCTTTTATACCTACGGTTACTATTTCGGTCAAATAAGGGCTTCAAAACTCAATCCACGCAAATTGTACATCCTTGGGGTCCCAATCTTAAAGTCAGAAGACGGAGGAGCAACCTGGAAATCAATTGATGGCGACAACGTTCATGGTGATCACCATGCCTTGTGGGTAAATCCAAAACGCGATGGCCACCTGATCTCAGGTAATGATGGTGGATTGAATATCAGTTACGATGATGGTAAAAGTTGGATTAAGTGTAATCATCCTTCGGTCGGACAATTTTATAGTGTCAATGTAGACAATGCTAAATCATTCAATGTCTACGGTGGCTTGCAGGATAATGGTGTTTGGACCGGTCCTTCAAATTATCAGGAGAGTACGGGATGGCATGGTAGCGGCCAATATCCTTACAAGGAAATCATGGGTGGCGATGGGATGCAAGTCGCAGTAGACACGCGCGATAACAATACGGTCTACACCGGTTACCAGTTCGGTAATTATTACAGAACATCCAGAGATGGCTCACTGGATGAACTCAGAATTACACCACAACATGAATTAGGCGAAAGACCTTATAGATGGAATTGGGAAACACCTATTCATTTGTCCACACATCAACAGGATATCTTTTACATGGGTGCAGAAAGAGTTTTCCGGTCTTTTGACCAAGGCACAACCTTTAAAGCTATCTCTGCTGATCTGACCAAAGGTGAGAAAGAAGGTGATATCGCTTTTGGAACACTGGTTTCATTGCATGAATCCCCAAGGATAATCGGACTGATATATGCGGGAAGCGATGATGGTCTCATCCATGTTACAAAAGATGGTGGGCAACAATGGACTCGTATTTCAAATGCGTTACCGCAAGATCTTTGGGTGAGTTCGTTGCAGGCAAGTAAGCATAGTGATGGAAGGGTTTATGCTACGTTAAACGGATATCGGTGGGATCATTTCGATAGCTATGTTTATAGTTCAGATGATTATGGAAAAACCTGGAACAGGTTAGGAATGAATTTACCAGCGGAACCTGTCAATGTCATTAAAGAAGATCCGGCCAATGAGGACATTCTTTATGTAGGAACTGACAATGGAGTATACATTTCACTCGATCGTGGAAAATCATTTATGACCATAGGCGATATGCCTGCAACTCCAGTTCATGATCTGGTCATTCAACCCCGTGATAAAGTATTGGTGGTCGCTACACATGGCCGTTCACTTTATAAAGCTGATGTAGGTCATGTAGAGCAATTGAATTCAGACATGATAGATTCGCTAACATGTTTTACTTCGAAACTGACAGCTTATTATAGTGAACGCTGGGGCTCTCGATCAGCCACCTGGATGGAGTTTAACGAGCCAAAAATTACCTTTCCAGTTTTCACGCCAAACCCTGGTAAAGCAAAACTTGAAGTATATGCTGATAGTCTGATGGTAATGGAAAAAGAGATAAAACTAGAAAAAGGCTTAAGCTATTACACCTATAACCTTGACATGAATGAAGCTTCAGTTGAGCCATTCATGAATTCATTAACCGCTAAACAAAAGGAGACCATCACTCGTCCTACGAAAGAAGATAATGGGAAATTTTATCTGCCTCCAGGAAAATACAAACTCAAAGTTATCCAGGATCACCAGGAGGCGACAGCTCACCTGGAAATAAAAAGCAGGCATTAAAAGTTATTTTGAAATTCACACCACCATATGCAATCTGATAAATCATATCAAACCTTCCGTAAAATCGCCAAGTTTGAAGGCATCTCTTACCTGGTCCTTCTATTCATTGCCATGCCTTTGAAATATTTTGCAAATCTCCCGATGGCTGTTTCTATCGTGGGAAGTATCCATGGACTTTTATTTATCCTGTTTGTAGTCTGGATGTATATCATCTATAACACTTACAACACCAATATCAAATGGATGATCAAAGCATTCCTCGCTTCGATCATTCCTTTCGGCACATTTGTGATGGATAAAGAATGGAAAGCGGAAGCCATGCAAGTGAAGAGTGAAAAGTGAAAAGTGAAGAGTGAGCGGTGAGTTGTGAGTTGTGAGCTGTGAGTTTTGAATGGAGAGTGTGAAATGGTGAATAGTGAGCAGCGAAAAGTGAATATTAGGCGTCCCTTTATAGCTCAACCTTTTCCTTCCGATTTACTTTTCACTCTTCACTCTTCACTCTTCACTCTTCATTCTTCACTTTTCCCTATGCCCCATGCCCTCTGCCCTACGCCCATGCCTTCCCAATCTCCTCGTACGGAATACAAGGATCATATCTCCCAGGAATCGGGTCGAAAGCAAAATATTCCTTCGCAACTACTTCTGAATTAAAATAGGCGGATAATATCTGTTCTTTGAGGGAGAGATAAAATGGTCTTTTATCATCAGGCAATTTTGGATCGGCTTGCAATACCGCATAAGCTGCCTTATCAATGGTTGTTAACCACTCTAGCTGAAATTCAGGTTTGGCTTTTATAAAAGTCTTTCCAAAGTAAGCATTAGCCTCTTCGATAAAAATGCTGAGTTGTTCCTTGTAGGTAATATTTTCTTCAACCGTATAGCGTAATGGCCTAATCGTATCGAGGTATCTGTCCACTTTTGCATCTTTAGCCCCGGGGGTATGCGTCCTGGGAAGCATGGTTTCGCTGAGTTCACGAATGAAGGCAGCCTCTTCGAAGGAATAAAAAGTAGGAATCCAGTCATCCGATGTGTCTACTTCACAACCTGCCAACATCACAGAAATGGATGAGGCACTGAGGCCGATACCCATAAAGTAGGCAGTATATTTTAAAGCATCCCTTCTTTCCATACTCCGGAATTCTATTCGTTTATAAATTTTGTTTGTTTAATTCTTTGACAGCATGATCTGCTGCTCTTGCTGTGATAGCCATGTACGTAAGCGATGGATTTTGACAAGCAGACGAAGTCATGCAAGCACCATCTGTCACGAAAACGTTCTTACAGGCATGCACCTGGTTCCAAGCATTGAGTACAGAGGTCTTTGGGTTATTTCCCATACGGGCTGTTCCCATTTCATGAATAGCCAGTCCGGGATTAGAACCTGAATCCCAGGAATTAACATTTTTATATCCTGCAGCTTCAAACATTTCAGCTGCAGCAAGTTGCATATCTTTTCGCATGTTCAATTCATTCTCCTTCCATTCGCAATCGATATTGAGTGTCGGCATGCCGTAAGGATCAAGTTTATCAAAGTTGAGCGAAACTTTATTTTCATGATATGGCAGACATTCCCCAAACGCGGTCATACCAATAGTCCATCCACCCGGATTTGACCATTGTTCTTTCCAATCTGCACCTACACCCAACTCTTTAATTGCTCTTGACCATCCTTCCCTGCTTGCACCGCCCTGGTATCCATACCCTCTTACATAATCTTTTTGTTTGGAGGCAACATCTATGTTCCTAAATCGTGGAATATAAAACCCGGCAGGCTTTCGACCTTTTACATATTTATCCAGAAAACCGTCGACCGATGCAGACGCACCAATTCTAAAATGATGATCCATCAGGTTATGGCCAAGCTCACCACTATCATTGCCGAAACCATCCGGAAATCGATCTGATGTGCTATTGAGCATGATAAGTGTTGTGTTGAGTGCACCAGCATTCAGGAAAATAATTTTCGCAAAAAACTCTTTCGTTTCTTTTGTCTTAGCATCTATGATGCGTACACCTTTTGCATTTCCCGATTCCTTATCATAAATCAAAGAATGCACAACGCTATGCGGTCGCATCGTAAGGTTTCCGGTATCATAAGCAGCGGGAAGTGTAGATGCATTGCTGCTGAAATATGCGCCATAAGGACAACCTCTCACACAACGGCTCCTGTATTGACATGTTCCCCGGGTACTACCAGGAAGCTGCGCTGTCAGATTTGCAATACGTGCGTTGGTAACTAGCCTATTATTTAAATTTTGACTCAACCGTTCTTTGAAATCACTTTCTACACAGTTCAGGGGGATTTCAGGAAGAAATTTTCCATCGGGTAATTGTACACAACCTTCATTCTTGCCACTGATTCCTGCAAATGATTCGACATAATCATACCATGGAGCGATGTCATTGTATCTGAAAGGCCAATCTATACCAATTCCATCTTTTCCATTTGCCTCAAAATCCATTTCACTCCATCGATAAGAATGTCTACCCCAAATCAGAGATTTTCCTCCTACCTGGAAACCACGCGTCCAGTCAAATGGTTTGACCTCTGTATAAGGTTGTTCAGCATCCTCAATCAACCAATGAATGTTTGAATAATTCATGATGTAGTCGGTGCGGCCCTGAACTGGATATTTCTTCCTGTCTTCAAGTGAAATCTTATCCCAATTCGGCAATTCCCATTTTTCGAGATTGGCTGTTGGATAATCTCCGTGTTTCACATCTCTTCCACGTTCCAGGACAAGTGTCTTGAGTCCCTTCTCACAAAGCTCTTTCGCTGCCCACCCTCCACTGATACCGCTTCCTACGACTATCGCATCGTAAGTCACTTCATTGATCCCTTCATTATTAAAATACATACTCCCTATGTTTGCGAATGATCCGCTTTGAAAAAATATATAAGTATTGAAATGATGATCACACAGAACAAATCCTAATGCTGTCGATAAGTGATTTTAACGGATCCCCGCTTTTCGGAATAAATTCCTGGGCCACATATCCCGAAAAGCCGGTTTCAGCGATAGCCCTCATGATTGCAGGATAATACAGTTCCTGCGTATCATCAATTTCATTTCTACCGGGCACACCCGCTGTGTGGTAATGGCCGATGTAATCCTTAAAGGTTGTAATCGTGTTGATGACGTCACCTTCCATGACTTGCATATGATAGATATCGTAAAGGAGTTTAAAATGCGTTGAACCTACTTTATCTACCAATTTAATTCCCCATGGTGTATGATCGCATTGGTAATCTTTATGATTGATTTTACTATTCAATAATTCCATTACAATGCGTACATCATACTTTTCGGCGATTTTAATCACAGGATCCAATCCAATAGCACAATTTTCAATTCCTTGATCTTCAGTTAGCCCGTTCCTATTCCCAGAAAAAACAATCACTTGTGGAATTCCTTTCGCCGCGGCTTTTGGAATGATATCCATCAACTCATGTCTTAATTGGTCATGATGAACAGGATTGTTGAAACCTTTAACAATCCCAAGGGAACTCCCATTGGATAAAGCTATTTGCAAGCCATTGTTGAGCACGATGTCCCATTCGGCAGGATCCAGCAACTCTATGGATTGGATTCCCGCTGTCTTAGCCATGATGCACAACTCCTCAAGTGTAAAATCTTTGTAGCACCACCGGCAAACAGAATGTTTGAATTTTCGATCCACTATTTTTTCAGGCAACATAGGGGAGAAAGGCAAAAAAGGAGCGGCTGAAGCAAGACTAATATTCCGAATGGCGGATCTTCTCTCCATGTTCTGTTAATTTTGCTTCAAATTACTTAATTCCATCAGGAAACAGATGAGCGAAAAAGTCAGAATAGATAAATATCTCTGGGCAATCAGGATCTATAAATCCCGCAGTATAGCCACAGAGGCCTGCAGGGAAGGAAAGGTGAAAATGAAAGGGGAACCCGTGAAATCATCAGCCCAGGTGATTGTAGGCGATGTCATTGAAGTCACCAAAGATGGGTTCAAGCTAAAATACAAAGTCCTCCAACTCATTGAAAAACGAGTTTCTGCCGTTCTTGCCAAACCATGTTACGAGGATCTGACACCGGAAGAAGAAATCAACAAATACAAAAGTTGGTTTATCGGCAAAGGTGGACCAGAGCGGCGTGACCGCGGCACAGGTCGTCCAACCAAAAAGGACCGCCGCGAGATTGAAGATTTTAAGGAGTATTACGAAGGAGAAGACTGAAAAAGAGCT
>DASXWI010000456.1:0-4905 GCA_036503755.1 Saprospiraceae bacterium
ATCTGGTTCCGTTTGTTGCCGCGATAGCTTTCTGTGGGTATGGTCAATTTAACAGGAGCAGAATCATTTACTTTTCTTCTCAATCCTTCGATGTACCAATCCACTGCAATAAGACTTAAGTTGACGATACGCCCATCGCGCCTGATGCCTTCCACTTCCTGTGCATACCATAGGGGGTAAGTATCATTATCCCCATACGTGAACATGATGGCGTTTGGATCAAGAGATTCCAGGAAATTATTAGCGTAGTCACGGGAAGCATAATGATGCATTCTGCTGTGATCATCAAAATTTTGAAAAGCCATTATGGCAGGTGCAGTCAACACTAGTGCAGTGGCCAGGTATGGAGTAGCTGATCCAAGACTAGCCACTTTTGTTTTGATCATTTCATATAAAGCGGGCACGCCGAGTCCAATCCAGATACAAAATGTAAAGAAAGAGCCCACCAATACATAATCTCTTTCCCTCGGTTCATTTGGCGGTTGATTGGAATAAAAGATGATACCAAGACCTGTGAATAAGAATAGCATCAGCAATGCAGTAAAATCTCTTTTACGTTTTCCAAACTGATAAAAAAGCCCAAAGAGTCCGAATATCAATGGAAGGAAGAAATACCTGTTGCGAGCCTGATTGTCACGCATGGATTCAGGCATTTTATCCATATTGAACAATCGAGAACTATCCAATGCATTTATTCCGGAGATCCAATGGCCGCTTTTCGGATTCCACGGTTCAGTTCCTTGTTCGCCATTTTCACGACCGACAAAATTCCACATAAAGTATCTCCAATACATCCATCCAATCTGGTAGCGGAATAAAAATTCAAGATTAAAGGCCATTGTAGGCGTACCTTTTTCATCACCCATCCATCGTCTGTATAAAGCTGGTCTGCTGCCATCGCTATGACTGATACGAGGGAGGAGGATCTTATCTTCATCATTGTAGATATACGTTAGTTTGTGATCGACTACTTCATAATGGTCACCTACAATTCCATAGCGGTCTTCTTTTTCTGTGTCAACCGGGTTAGCTTCAAAATGAGGGCCTCGTAATAATGGTCTTTCACCATATTGCTCGCGGTTGAGATAAGGGATAAGACGCATGGCATCGCTTGGCGCGTTCATGTTGATTGGAGGATTAGCATTAGCACGTATGACTACGACGCCAATGGTAGAAAAACTGATCACTAGGAGTATAAGAGAAATGATCAATCGTTCTGCCAATCCATTGTTATTTTTTCTTGCCCATCGGATACCGAAGTATGATGCGGCCGTAAGGATTAGAAGAGTTGGAAAAATACCTGAATGAATTGGAAGGCCAAACGTGTTGACCATCAGCAATTCCATTTTAGACCATAGTGAAGGAACTCCAACGATGATTAATTTTTGCACAATAGGGATCATCATCGCTCCCATGATCATGGCTAAAAGCAAACCTCCGAAATTGAAGGTTTTGTATTTTTTGAAATAATACAACAAACCAATTGCAGGGAATGCCAGCAAACTCAATAAATGCACACCGATGGAAAGTCCTGCAACATAAATGGCGAGCATAAGCCATTTGTCAGCATCCGGAGAGTCTTCCATACCGTACCATTTCGCAGCAGCCCAAACGGTGAGCGTGGTAAACATTGTAGACATGGCATATACCTCACCTTCTACAGCACTAAACCAGATAGAGGTTGAGAAGGCAGTAGCCAGACCAGCTGCTAAACCAGCTCCACAGGTCACCATGATTTGTTCAAAATTTAAAGATTGATCTCTGCCGACCATTGATAATCTGGCGAAGACAATTGTTGTCCATGCCACAAGTGCTGCAGCAAGAGCGGTGCATACGCCGGACATGAGGTTTACGGCAAAAGCAATATCCTGTGGGTCATTGCTAAGGATTTCTGCAAACCAGGTAAATAATCTTCCAATCAGGAGGAAAAGCGGGGCACCCGGTGGGTGGACGACTTGTAATTTATAGGCTCCAAGGACAAATTCGCCGCAATCCCAAAGACTACCAGTTCTTTCCGCACTGAAGAAATAAACAATCATGGCGATGGCAAAAACAACCCAGCCGGTAATAAGAGACAATCTTCTTTCCTGATTCATATCGTTTGATTCATCCAACCCCTTGGTGGGGCATATGTGCGAGTGAAAATGATTTTATAACAGCGTGATCTATCAGGTGGCCCTTTTACAGCGGTGAAGCTAAAGTCGGTTACCTGTCGGGCAAAAGTAAGAAAATTGAGGCCAGCGGGACGTCCATTTGGCTTGATTAGGGATTTTTAACCTTGGCTTGATGCCCATAAGGGGGTATTGGATTTATCATTTGTATTTATTCCAAAAGCCGCATGAAGGGATTGGATTCTTAGCGCCAGATCCTGACATAAATTCTTGTTGATCTTGTAGTAGGTATGCGGATATTTTTCAAACGAATCAATTAGGCCAGACTCTCTTAAATAGCGTAGGTGTTGCGATACTGTTGGTTTGGCTAACGGTACTTTTTTGGCGAGAATGTAAAATGCGGTGGTATCGTTTTCTAAAAGGTAGGTCAAGATGATGATTCTTGCCGGGTGGGATAGGGCTTTGGACCAAAAGGATTGTTTATAGACTGCCTGGTCGAACAGGGGGGCTTTTGAGAAGGCCATAGCAGGTTGTTTTAACTGGTAAATAGAGATGGAAAATAGGGGTTTCAGATGCATGGATGTTATATTTTGAATATACGTCTACATTAAATATTTATATAATACGTATATTGCTGACCATTATTTGTTTAATTAGTGATCGCGCCCATGTCCATCGCCCCTTTTCCCCCCGACCCCGATCTCCCGCAAATAATCTCCTCTCTCCTCACACTACATATAATCAAGTCCCGATAACCCCGTTATCTGTATTTATGAATCCTCTCCAATTCCGAATCCTTTTCCTTGGCTTAATCCTAACATCCTCCAATGTTTCAGGACAAAAAAAAGCCACAGAAAACCTGGTCCCTAACCCCGGTTTTGAAGAGTATTCGGACGAACCATCAGGCTGGTATTACTCAGGAAAAGACTTTTCCCGTGTCTCTATGTTCTGGACTTCTCCTACAGCAGCGTCACCTGATGTGTATGGCCCCAAAGTCCAGGTTCCTAAAAGCTGGGAAGCGGCTGGCTTTGGAAAAGTTAAATCCTACCAGGGTTCTTCACATGCCGGTATTACGGTCTATGGGTGTGACAATGGGAAACCACACTGCAGGGAATATGTCCAGGTCCAGCTGACCGAACCTCTAGTAAAAGGACAACGATATGGCTTCGCCTGCATGCTCGCCCATCTTGAAAAATCTGTACAGGTCAGGAATATCGGCCTCTGGTTTAGTGACTACGAAATTGATGAAGGAGCTCACGATCCTATTCTGAAAGAACCTATTCTCTCACTGGATCGCTACCTGCCATCTGATGGTAAATGGTACCGATGGTCAGGCCAGTTTGTTGCCCAGAAAGGTTCTTCCTATTTGTTGATTGGCAATTTCAAAACTGATGATAAAAGCCAGGTGAAAATACCGGGTAGAAGCGACCTTAAGTTTGGATACTATTACCTTGACGAAGTACGACTTTTCAAAATACCCCCGATCATCATTCCACCACCTTCTGATTCACCACTCACGGATTTTATTCCTCATCCGGGGGAGATTGTGACGCTGAGCAGAATTTATTTCGAACATGATCGTACAGATTTTATGCCGCGGGCGTTGATACAGCTTGACCAATTATTGGCTTTTATGAATCAATATCCGGACATGACTCTTGAAATCATTGGACATACAGATAATGTCGGTTCGTCCGAATACAATCAGAATCTTTCGATCCGGAGATCAGCAGCTGTTGTAAACTGGCTTATAAAAAAAGGAATACCAAGAGAACGTCTACAGTCATCAGGGTTTGGAAGCACCCAACCGATCAGTACAAATACAACTTCAGAGGGCAGGGGTCAAAACAGAAGGGTAGAAATCAAAGTGATCAGCATCTGAGTATTTTGATGGAAAAATAGTATTCTTGTCTGCGTGGCAAAACTCAAGTCATATTATGAAAAAGGTAGGTTAGAGGCCGGTTGTGATGAGGCCGGTAGGGGATGCCTTGCGGGTCCGGTTTTCGCTGCTGCTGTGATTCTTCCCGAAGGATTCAGATGTCCTGGTCTTAATGATTCGAAGCAGGTATCGCCTGAAGAACGGGATCGGCTACGTTTGATCATCGAAAAGAAGGCGATTGCCTGGGCAGTCGCCCATATCGAAGCAAAGGTGATCGACCGGATTAATATTCTGAGAGCATCCATCCAGGCAATGCATAATGCGCTACGCATGCTTGCGGAAAAACCGGATTTTATCCTTGTCGATGGCAATCGCTTTTATCCTTATGAAACCATCCATCATAAATGTATCATTTCCGGGGATGCACGATTTAGGTCCATCGCTGCTGCTTCTATTTTAGCCAAAACACATCGTGACGAATACATGCAATACCTGCATGGATACTATCCTGATTATGGATGGAATCAAAACAAAGGTTATCCAACGGAATTTCACAGGACAGCTATTGGTTCCTATGGACTTACTCCGGAACATCGGAGAAGTTTTAAATACGACACGATGAAAGCAGTTCAATTGGATTGGGCAGCTGAAGGCACGTCCGAAATAGAAATAGGCCTGACGATGGAGGATGAAAAGTTTTTATAAATCTTTTACGTCCTTGCCAAAATGATGGGCTGTAATATCAAGGCCATGATTCAGATACAAGCGATGTGCATCTTTTCGCTGATGGCCTGAGTCAAGTGAAAAATGATCATACCCATTGTCTTTCGCATACTGGATCATCCATTTCATCAACATACCTGCATATCCTTTCTTCCGATGCTTCGAATGCGTCACAAGATCATCTACATACAA
>DASXWI010000457.1:0-4299 GCA_036503755.1 Saprospiraceae bacterium
GAAAGTATTCCCTATGCCCTCTGCCCCATGCCCTATGCTCTATGCTCTATGCTTTCAGTTTCGCTGCGAAACTGGCTGGTCCCACTGCGCTTCAATCACATCAGGATCGAGTTTGATGTATTGAAGGAAATCATTGGCAGATCCTACGCCTGGTTCTTTGCTGACAACATAAAATTGCATTTTCGGGGTGATCCGCTTTTTCAGTTTGATTCCGAAGGTGTCAAACTTTTTCATCCAGGTTTGTATGTCCACGCCATCCTTGAGTTGCACAATCACATCGGTTGGCTCAGGGACATCAGGTTCAATCGGACGCTGGAGTGTGGGCTTCCATCGTGCTTCGCTGACAAGGTGACTAAGTTTTTGAAAAACGTCTCCCATCTCAGATGTATACCTGCCGCCTACAGCTATCCATCGCAAACCTTCTTTATGTTTATACAGTAAGCTCATCCCTGGCAAGTCTGCAATCTCAGGCACATCACCGAGATCAGGATTCCACCAGGATTCTGGTTCAACATCTGTTAGTATATCATGTACAGCTTCCTGGTCAAGATCAGCGGCATACCATCCGGGTTCGAGTAGATTAGCCTTCACTTCAATCAATCCATGATGGTCAGATAAAAGGTAGAAGATATACACCGGACATTCTCCAAAGCAAGGCCCTCTTTCATACTTTATTACCCAGGGAACCCATTCCTGTTCTTTGTCTTTCTCTGATTTCGAAGAGCCGGCTTTGTAAGGCTGGCAGGATTGGCCCAATAAGATCATGGCCAGGTAAAATATAAATTTGTATTTCATCATTTTTTTAATGTCTGGGAACATTCATTAATAAGCTATTACTTTTCTTACATGACGGTTATCTCCATCTAAAATGCTCACTATGTAAATTCCGGAAGCAACATGGCTAAGATCCAACAAATAACTCCATTCATCCTCCCAACTATCCTCGAGTATGGTTTTTCCATCAACGCTATATACCAGCACATCTTTGGAGTTCATCCATATCTCCGGGTTATAAATCACATATGTATTGGAATAAGGATCATTTGACCATATCAGTTGATCATACCAGCGATCAAACGATTCTGATGTTTGCAGACATGCCGTTTCGGTCGAAAGGTTTGGGTAAAAGGTTTCGAGTACAGTCTGCATAAACAAAGCCTGGTCATGTGTGAAAGCTGCAAGACAACGATCATCAGTAAAATCCATAAAGTTTTGATACATGTTACTTGTACCACAACTCAATTGTTCTCCCGATGGACAATTGTAATATGGACCGGCTGCATTTGGCGTGTCGTCTATGTTGTCACTGTCTTCACAATTTGTATCTGTATCATCTCCCCAAATATGCTTTAAGCCAAAAAAATGACCCATCTCATGTGTCAGCGTATGTCCACCCTCAAAGAAACCTGAATGACCTGCATCACCTATCGAACCAAAATAGTTAGGATCGATAATCACACCAATCTCCTCAGGAAAAGTTGACATTCCAGGGAAAGTTGCAGACCCTAACACATCTCCATATTCTCCTACCCATATATTAATATATCGCGAAGCATCCCATCCGGATTTGCCACCCCACTGATCATAATGGATCGATTTACGTCCTTCAAATTCAGTTTGCAGGGCAATATCATTTTTATCAGTTTCTGTAAACGTAATTCCACTTGTAGGCTGGCCTGAAGGATCAAGAGTTGCAAGACAGAATTGTATTTCCGTATTTCCAATCAGAGAGACAAACTCATTTGATAGCTTTGGTATATTCTCTCCCCTACCAGCAAAGTCAGCATTAAGCACATCAAGTTGTTGTAATACCTGCGCTCTCGATACTGGTTTCACAGATTCATCCGCAACGACATGGATGACAACCGGGATATAAACTATCGATCTTGTAGAAATCGAAGGCTTTGTTGTAAAGCGCTTAATTAATGAGAGGTAATTTTCATAGGCCATACTATCTGCCCTGGAGGTAATGTCAATATCAAAAAGACAATTGTTGTGCTGTCCGGTCAGGAATGCCGGAAATAAGAATAGTGCATATAACAAGATAAGTCGCATGGCAGCAGGATCACCCAAAAATAAGATAAAACGACGGCAAGGCTAGAATCCTCCGCTTGAATCGTAATTACCACGCTTGTAAGGCACTTTGATAAAATCAAAAGTCCCGGGTTTAACATTGATATTAAAAGCGTATGTGCCCCGTGTAGGCTGCCAGTTGAAGGATAATTGCCAGCAATGAAGATCCCGGGCAATGCCAAGATCCGGATAGGTGATCGAGTTCGTTAAGAAATCGTAACCGATGTTTCCAAAATAGAGTGACCAGTTGGGTGTGAGTTCTATCCCACCGATCATATTGATATTGTTCGTGGTGACTATAGTATGATCTGGTCCATCCATACCCATCCTTACTATACCAAGTTCATGATTGATTGAAAAACCAGACAGAAGGTCTTCAAACTTGCTTCTCGGGTCAGGATCGCGTCTTACCCCTGGCCCTCTTCTTTCCTCCAACTCTTCACCAGCAATCAGTTTTTTGATATCACTAAATGTAAGTCGTGTAGAAAAACGAAGACGTAGATTATCAAATCGAAGGAGTTTATTGTCTGATTTCAGATATAACATTTTATCCAATCTTCCGCTTGGCAGTTTACCATAAAATGAATACGTAGCACCAACCGAAAATGTGGTGATGCCTTTAAATAGTCTTGTATTACCGCTTATATTGAGTGGACTGAAGTTGAAAGAATCTGCAGCGAAATTATAGCTACCTCCAGCACTGATATTGTCAAAGAGTTTGAGTTTCTTTTCCGTACTGTCCCTGCCACTGAAATATTTAGCTTCAAACAAATTGGTAAACGAATAATTCAAGTTAGCCTGGCGTTGTGTATTAGGACGTACGCTGTACAAAAGATTATCAAATCTACTAAAAGCCCGCATCGAATCAGGGTAGAGAATATGCACCTGTGAACTGTCATAATACGTGGAAGGGGAAGGTTGTGCGAATGAAAACCCAATATTTGGCTTCATCACATAACGGATACCACGAAGCCATCCACTTTTGAACTGCATTGTACTAAAGAGTTGCGTGTTCATATTTATACTCGCAGATAATGCTCTGAACTCACTAAAACGACCTTCCAGTGAGTCCATCACTCTGCCATAACTCACCGTATCAACAAAAGGGATCTTTTCTCCATCAGGATATTCAATAGTGTCATTCACGACATAATCCGGATCCGTGGGATCAAACTCTAGATAATGGTCACGGGTTTTGAAAAACCAGGTTGAACCATAATCAATAGCCGGGGTGATGTTGAAATATTTCAGCGCTTTGAGATTCATGGAAACATTCGCCCTGTGCTGTGCACCATACTGCGCATTATCAAAAGTCATTGGGTCAAGCAAAGTTGTATCCGTAGCAATGATCTGCGCTTTTGCTGAACCAGCATACACGAAAGCAATTTTTTCATACCAGGCGTCCGGGCCAAGTCGCTTATTGCTTTTAAAAGGATAGATACGATTCAACCTGAAGTTTATATCCGGGGCATTGATAGTGACCAGGTGAGATTGTGTGTTCTGGCTATGATTCATAGAAGCCGTGAGGGAATATGGTTTCCCTGGAAAAGTACGGCTGTAATTAAAGTTGGATGAATAGGTGTTGGTCAATGCACTTTGGGCATCATTGTAGTTGATCGATTCGAAGTCATTACTTTGAATATTGATACTACCGCCAATTGTCTGGTAAGGATTTGCTTTTGTGTCCTGGTTGTGCGTCAGTCGGAATGAAAATGATTTCTCTATGTTCTCCCTGTAGTCATTTGGAATTTCAGAAATGCGATAAGAATAACGGATAGCTACATTTCCCCTGAACTTATAACGTTCTGCATAATTGGAAACAAATCCCACACCCCACGTCCCATTGAAATAGATATCAGCTAATAATTGTACATCGGCCCAATCACTCACCGGAAAGTAATACCCGATGTCCCTGATTCCAAAACCCCATTGCGGTGATCGTTCATAGTCTCTCGGAAGTACTAATCCAGCAGAACGTTTTTCAGAAACAGGATAAAATCCAAAGGGCAACCATATCGGCGTTGGTACACCAAAGAGTTCCATGTTGGATGAACCGATTACAGCGAGTTTATCCGGAATAGTTTTCACCTTGGAGGCACGAATACCAAAATGAGGTTCCGGATGATCACATGTAGTGATGAGCGCACGTGATGCATACAAGAGATCATCATCCTGACCTGTTTCACCCCCTCCTGCGATAAATTTTGTTTTCTCCCCATGAATGGT
>DASXWI010000458.1:0-10126 GCA_036503755.1 Saprospiraceae bacterium
ATAACCCAGTTTAAAGTAGAGCGCGGATTGCTCTTCAGGTTGAAGCGCATTACCATTCACCATACTCAGATACTTGATCGCTTCTTCATATTCTCTGCGATCGTATGCATCCTCTCCTATCATGAGTATTGCTTTTTCGGCAACTGCATCGGGTTTATACTCTTCTGAAAAGGCGAAAATATCATTGATAATCCCGGGGTTTCCGATGTTAAGTCCGGCTTTTAATTGATAGAGTTCTGCTTCTATGACAAATTGTTCAAAGACCGTTTCTTTATATACAGCTTTAAATTTCTCAGCAGATCGGATACACCTTCCATATAGCCCTTGGTCATATTGTTTAACCAGGTTGAAAAAATCACTTTCAGCGTTTCTGTAAAGAACGGTTTGTTGCCCGTTTAGTACCCCATAGCCTGACAATATCCAAAAGCATAGCAGAAAGCGTATGTTCCAACCATGGAACCTGAAGGCATTTTTTATCTCATTTACCATTGATCATCAAGCATTTAGCCAAGGATTTCCAGACCTCAACCAACCGATTCAGGTTCTAGAAATATCACACAAACCCAAAATTATGAATAAGTTATAGATTAAGATAAAAAATAATGTGAATTTTATGGCTTTACCCATTAACGAGCCTTCCGGACCAGATATTTGATCAAGCTTTCCATCCACCAGAAAGTCGTCGCCGCTTAAGGATAAAGTAAAACAGAACTTGACTTTTAAAAAGTATACCCTAGTGAAGTGACTATACCGTAATCATTCTTTGATAAACCATCAGCATCCGGTTTATTGTCATAATTCTGATAATAAGAGAGGTTGATAAACACATCCGTCAAGAGTTCATATTTGATACTCGTATCAAATTCAAGCCTGACGCGACCCGCAACAGAAAAGCTTGGGTAAACATCAATGCCACATGAAATATCCACTTTCGGATGAACATATCGGTCCCAGGTATAATTCAAGGTCAACAGGCCTTCGAGATTAATTGTAGGGTCAACAGCATTTATCAATTGTTCCCGGTTAATCAGTAATCCAACAAGTGTATAAAATCGCATCGGACTAGTGCGAATGATATCGTAACCAGCAGCGGGACCTAACTGAACACGATGATCAAGATTTAGCTCAGTGTTTTGTTGAACATCAATCTGAACTCTGGCAAACCACTTTTTGGGTAAATAACGGGTATGATTCAAACCAAAATCATTGTTTTTGGAAAAAGCATCATCCCCGGATTCGGATAATAAACTTGTAATATCAATACGGGTAGATGTATGTGTAGCCCGGTAAGTTGCCCAGGAGTTAAAATTATATTGAAAGACATCAATAGATTTGGTGTAATTCAATCCCAGGTCGATAGACCCATCAATACGCTGAAAGAATCTGTTGTTGATCCTGTTTATCACAGAAAGATCCCATAGTGGCTTAGGAATAGTATCGATTCCGGTGATCAGATTTACGGTACCCTTTGCCTCAGAGGTCTGGATTGATCCATAGTATCGGATACCTGAAATCGTGCGGAATTCAAAATACTTTTTGGAAAAAATAGTATTCACTTTTTCGACTTCAATGCTGACGGTTTTCATAGCATCGGTCTTGAGTGTAATCAGTGCTGTTTCTACTTTCTTCAATTCCCCGGTGATCCGATCACCATTCATTAGGTAGATGGTGTCATTTTTCTGTGCTTCTGTCAATACACAGAATACAAACAAGCAGAAAAGAATACTAATCCATTTTTTCATTTAATCTATTCTCCAAACTATGCAAACGAATCCAAATCCACTCCCTGCAATATTAAAAGTTTACCTGAAAACTGGTGTACACTATACTCCCATTGCCACCCACTGGATATGGTAAAGAAAGACCGCCAACGGGAACATATGAAGTATTGATGTATTCCGCATTCCAACGGATGACATGATTTTTCCAGGGAAACCAATTTAGTCCAAATCGAAGGTCGGAGGGATCTCCATACTCTCCATTGACAACCGAGTAGGTGCTATAAACCTGTAAAGTCTGCTCTACGACCATGGCTGATGCTTGTAGCTGAAATCCATTATCATGGAGTTCATCAATGTCAAGCGTTTCGATACCCGGACCTGTCATGTTTTTTATTCGCCTTAAATAAAATTCACCTTCCAATGAAAATCCTTTATACTTAACTCCAGCATCAAAACTAGCCATCTCATAAGTTGCATTATTAATTTGTATGCCAGGGCCAAATAAATTGGCTTTGAAGATTGGACTTCCATCTGACAAACGTATCGTGACATTTTCAAATGCTTCAGAAGTCGGAACACCTTGTTTATCTTCATCACTGCGACTAAAATGTGCACCTACCCTTGTAGCTATTTCCTGATGATTTTCAAAATCACCGAAGTTGTTGTTTAAGCCATACTCACCTGTCGTAGGAAACCAGTTGAGCGCTCCTGAAAAAGTATTGAATCCTGGATCCAATTGTCCCGCATCTATACCTAACTGGCTAAGATTATTGCCCAGCATAAGGTTATAGGATAAATGATCTGTAATTAATCCTCTTACCCAAAATCCGGAAGTATATGACGGACGGAAAAATTCATCGGCAATTGGACGGTTATCTACTGTCAGCCAGAAAGGGAAATTTCCTTCTGTACTACGAACACCTGGTAAAGCATTTATACCTCCACCTAAAATGACATGCTTATTAAAATGATAATGTAGATTTCCGGCGACAACCACCTGAGCGGATTGTCCCTGGGCCGTATTATTGGTCCAGACATACAAGAGATATCTAAACCTTGGATCCATGAGCCAACCATTAAATTGAATGTTGACCTTATTGATCTGGACATCCTGCCGTCTGTCAATCGCAACTGTTTCTCCGAATGAATCTGTGTAGGTGGAGTCTAGGCCTAATTGGTTGAGATACCGGATATAGGTGTATATTCTAAAATTGAGCACTCCTTTATCCGTGGTAGCAAGTCTAAAGCCAGCATTAGGTGTGTATGACCCGAATTTCTCTTCTTCAAGGCCGGATGAACCCTGAGCATTTAACCACATTGTATTAGCTATGGAAGTCAACAACAGAAAAGCCATGACTAATCTTAAAATCAACTTCATGTCTTAATCAATTTGAAGGTTAGTGGTTTGCTATACAAAGGATACATCAAACCTGCTTTCTAAATCACAGGTTTTTATAAACCTTAATAAAAAAAGAAGTCAGACGTTATTCTATCATTCAAAATTAGTCATGTTTGCGATGACCTGAGGCGGGTGTATAATCAGGAATCGCTTTAGCCTTTCCTACATTTGCTGCTTCCCAGGAGCGTACCTTTTGGGCAGCGGAATCAAACAAACGCTCATAATTTCCTAACCGAATCTTGTAGCTGGCATCTTCGGTCAGCAATTTCCAAAGCGGGTCATAGATATGATAGACGTTTAGATGTTTCTCCTGGGATGCTGGTGCAACATTGTCAGTGCCAAAAAGAAACCGGTCTGGATATTTATTGAACAAGGCTGAACTATGGGCAAGTGAAGTGGAATCATGCACAACATACTTAGCAACCTGATCCCAGGAGATGTCAAAGTTGACATGCTTCAATGCTGGATCAGACAACATAGTCTCCAGGAATTTTGCATATTCCTTTGGAGGGCTTACAATGCGACCTAGACCGCAATGAGCCCAAATAATGGAAGCATCAGGATGACGTTTAAACAATTCAATTAATTGGTCAGTATAATTTGGTGTATTAGCTTTAGGGAAAGGATCATCTACATCATTATGCAGAATGATGAGCAACCCTGTCTCCTCGCAAAAAGAAAAAATACTGTCTAATGCAGGATCGGTCAGACTAGCTACGTCACCTGAAATTTTAGGTGAAACAAATTCTTTATGAATGGAAAATTCACCAATCCCTGTGAACACCCCTGGAAAGGTTTCGAGCACTCTTCGAATATGGGCTGCAGCATACATATCTGTTGGATTAAAGCCTGTGATCATGGGATCAAATCGCTTTTGATCTATTGGAGAAAGCGATTTGTAGGCCATAGCTATAAACGCATCCGTAAAAGAATAATAATACAATGGGGCATCTGTATCCAAGTAATACGTGGGCGCGAAGTCGCCTGTGACCCGATAAGACCATTGCTGTTGTAAGGGTATTCCAAATAAAGAGGAACGGCCTACTTTATCGCCCATGATTTTCAAATAATCCTTGACATCAATTCCTTCCTGCACATAATTGGTCAGGTGGAAATGACTGTCATGGAAGAGAAAACTCCCGGATTTTTTGGACGATTGGGCATTGATTTCATTTATGCCTGGAAAACAGAAAATAAGTGTTGCCATCAAGGCACTGATCATTCGAATTTTCATAGCGGGATTTTTTGGTACTGTGATGAACAAATTCTCGCGTCAAGTTACATTTCTTATTGTCAAGAGGTTTAGGTTACCTAAAGCAAAAAGTCTGTCCCTATTGTAAATGTAGTGCCCGTTTGTCCTGAGGTATACAAACCAAAAGTTCCACCTGCTGCACCTTTTACAATTCTCATAGCCTGGGCATTTATTCTCCAACTGCGTGATTTAGTGAGGTAGAGATTCACACCACCACCAAATTCATATGGATTTCTTTTGAATTCATCAATCAACATTGAATTTACAGCATAAATGCATACGGTTTTTGGCACGATCATATAGAGGGCTTGAAGCGTATATCCATTGTCGGTGATTGTTTCATTGGCGCCGGTTATTTCAACCGGAGATTGATTCTCATCAACTGCATCTATTTTAGAAAGCGTACGGTGATAAAATTCGGTATGCAAGGCAAAGCCTTTGTATTTAAATCCGAGATCAACACTTGTCTGGTCAAAATTGGCCTCAACCACAGTCAGACCATTGATAAAAGCATTCGTTTCAAAGAACAACAATCCGTCGGACATCCGAACCTGGGTATTGTCAGGTGCTGGTGTACCTACATTATTAAACCTGTTTTCGCGACTGTGACAATAGGAAATACCGAAACGAGTAGCCATTTTTTCATGATGCTCAAAATCTCCATTTCCACCTCTTGGGCCAAATTCACCGGTTGTCGGATACCACGCAAGTGATGCACTTTTGGAAAAATGCCTTGTCAGATTAGCCGCTTTCACACCCAGGATACTAAGGTTGTTACCCCATCCAAGGGTATAACGCATTTTTGGTAATGCTTCGCCAACTATAAAGAATCCGTTTGTAAATCCACCCCGCAAGGCATCTTCTGCCATGGTTCGGTCAGTAGATGTGAAAAATGGGAATGGTCCCTGAAGGCTACGAATACATGCATTTGGCATGATACCCATGCCAACTGTCAGATGCTTATTTAATGTATATTTTAGATTTCCATACACCAACGTCTGTTGAGTAGTCGTTACGGTCCATACAGTCGCCATGTAGGTTAGCTTAGGAGAGGTGATATAACCCGTAAACCAAATCATGGCCCGTTGCCAATAAATGTCATTTCTGCCATCAAAGGCTAGTGTTCTTCCCTGGTGATCTTCCCAGGTTGAACTTTCTGATAATTGATTTACCCATCTCATGGATGCATAAATACTGATGTTCAGGCTGGCAAAATCATTTCTTACGATTTGGAAACCTCTTCCAGGTACATATGCACCAACTTTTGTGTTCGGATATATCGTATCAGAAAGGTTGATTAATGGGACACGGTTATCAACTCCCGTTGTATCCTCATCCAAGAATTGAGCTTGAAGATTGTTCGTCCATAGAGTGCATAGGAAAATAAAGACTAAAGGTCTTGACATACAATTTATGAAACTTAATATCGGTTTTTGGCAATTCAAGTGAACGTGGAGCATAATGTATGGTTTAAATTCTGTCGCAAGATAGGATTGCATTAAAAAAAAGGAACAACAACCAATCAAATAAAATAAATCTGATCAACTGTTGTTCCTTGGATACTAACCGATATGTTGTTAACTAACCGGGTTTTGCTTCTGCTATTATTTAGGCTGAATCAGGAATGGATTTGCTCCGAGTTTTTCAACAACATATTTAATTACCATTTGTGCTTTCACGCTGTTGCCGGCTGCATCAAGAGGAGGAGATACTACTCCAATGCCGAACTTGCCTGGACATACTGCAACGATTCCACCACCTACACCACTTTTCGCAGGTAAACCTGAATTATAGTACCAAATACCGGAGTCGTCATACAATCCGGCTGTAGCCATTGCAGGAAGGGTATACATCACTGTTTCAGGTGACACAACTTTCTTTTTGGTAACCGGATTTGTGCCTCCATTCGCCAGTGTAGCCCCCATTGTAGCCAAATCCTGAGCACTTACATTGATTGCACACTGTTTGGTATAGATATCTGTAGCCTGCACAGGATCAAAATACATTCTGCCGTAAGCTTTTAGCAAATGAGCGATGGCCTGATTACGAAGGTTATCACCAGCTTCACTGATATATACCGGCATATTCAGGGACAACGTACGACCTGCAAATTCACCTTGCTTCGAGAGAATACTTTTCCATATAGCTGCAGAATCAGCTCCAGCAACAAGGCTAGTAGCAGCAATGGCACCTGGATTAACCAATGGGTTAATTTCTTTGCCTCTCATTCGTTCAACAGCTACAATAGAATTGAATACTTCACCGGTAGCATCCACGCCGATCTTATCCTGAACAGCCTGGTGTCCTAGTGCTTCGATAATTTGCGCCATAACAAACGCTTTCGAAACACTCTGGATAGATACCATGGAGGTGACATCACCTTTCGTATATACAGTCCCATCCGTGGTCACCAAAGCAATTCCGAAAATCTTCGGATCAACGTTAGCTAACTCCTTAATGTAATCGGCGTTCTTTCCTTCTTTGACATCCTTAAACTTGGTAAATGCCTCGTCGAGGGCGGCATTGATCTTTTCCGGTGTCAGGTTTGTGCCAACTTGTGCGGTTGCGCAAGACATCAGAAATAAAGGAAGAACCACTAAAACGGTTATTACTGCTTTTAAATTCATTTGACTGCTTTTTGAGATGTGATAAAATGGTATTGTCTAGTGTATCGTTACATAGTAACTTTTCTGAAAAAGGATTGTGAGAAATTGTACTTGAAGGAGAACTGAACCTTAGATATGCTGGTGTTCCAGCCATCTTCAAAATTGTCACGACTACCCCACTGATATTCTGCAACCATCATGACATTTGGTGCAGGATAATACTGAAGGTTGCCAAGGATATATTGACCCTTATCAAATGAATTTGCACTTTGGCCAGCAAGATTGTCCATATCAATTGAAGAATAGCCTACTGCACTGGCAAATTTGTCACTCCACTTGTGCTCAAGGAATCCAACCAAGCCCAGCAGAGGTACTCCTTCAATCTCTTCATCTTCATTGATGGCGACATCCACTGTAGCATCATTCATATAGTTGGCCACAGCCGAACCATACAAGGCAGAGGCACGGATCACCGTTTTATCACCCAGGTTGATGTTCGTACTCAAATTAAGCCCATAACCTGTGATCGTCTTACTTTCATCAGTGACAATATTTTCTGCTTCAAGCATTCTGACAATACCTGCCAATTCCACATAACCAAAACCAGTTGCTTTGCGATATTCTGCTGAAATATCCGGCATAGGGAATCGTGCCCTTACATTTTCCAGGCGAATATCATCTTCATATTTGCCTGTTTCGGCAGAACCTCCCGGACGTTCAAGTGCAATCGTCAGCTTGTCCTCTCCTTTGATGGGCATATAACGAAACTGTACATTTCTGTAGAAAGCCATTCCTGGAGGACCCCAATATTCAACTGTATTCGGGAATACATCAATATCCATGAATGGGCTCCAATATTGACCCGCACCAAACTTACCAAGTTCGCCATACGCATGACGAAGACGGATTGTCGTTTGACCTGCATCAACACCCGTCCCAAACATTTCAAACTCAAACTGCGTAAAAAGCTCGCCAAGCGGAGTATCAAAATAATTTTTAAACCCTAGACGAGTTTGACGAACAGAGAAGTAAAAATTACCGTCAGTACCATACTCATCTTCGAAAGAGGCTAGTTTGGTTGTACGCAGTACATCAAACCAATCAGGATGGATCTGACCTAGATTATATCCGGCATCCATCATGATAAAGCCATAAATATCCATGGCTTTTTTTTCATCCGCTTCCTGTGCTGAGATGAAGCCAGTCAATGAAAAAGCAAATAGGGTGAAGTAAACTCTCATTGATTTCATAAATTCAAGGTTTTTGATTGTGAATCAAATAGTTATATATCGTTAAGTTTTATTACGCCAATTTAATTCCAAGGTATTCAAAAGTAACCATTATCCTTCGTCTTTAAAGACCAAATTAAGAATAAATCCTATAAAAAATGTTCACTGATCCTTCAAATAAACACTGGTTAAGCCATTATAACCAGCCATTTATGTGGACTCTAAAGTAGATAGTAGTGTAAGGCTAAGTAGGTGATCATAATCATTGTTTCAATTGATCTTTGTTTCTCTTTTTCTTCAACCTGTAGCGGAATTTTGTCTCAGCATGAAAACTCATTTTGATGTTCTTTTTATCGGCGGAGGGAATGCGGGATTATCCTCATCCGCTTACCTCTTATTGAAGATTCCTTTGCTGAATGTTGGGATCATCGAACCAAGTACAAAGCATTATTATCAACCAGCCTGGACACTTGTCGGTGGTGGAGTATTCAACATCAAGGATACAGTGCGCAATGAAGCGGATTACATTCCAAAAGGAGCTACCTGGATTAGGGAGTACGCGTCAACCTTCATTCCAGATCAAAATGCCGTGATCACGAATGAAGGGAATACGTATACATACGATTTCCTGGTGGTTTGTCCAGGCATACAACTCAACTGGAATGCTATAAAAGGATTACCTGAGACACTTGGTAAAAATGAGGTGACCTCAAATTACAGCTTCTTCTCCGCGCCCTATACTTTTGAATGCCTGAAAAACTTCAAGGGCGGCAGGATGATATTTCATAGTCCAAACACACCCGTGAAATGTGGTGGAGCCCCTCAGAAAATCATGTACCTGGCTGCGGATTATCTGAAAAAACATGATCTGCTGAAAAAGTCATCCGTTGAGTTCTGGAGTGGAGGCACCAAGATCTTTGGTGTTCCGGAATATGAAAAGACTTTACTTAAAGTAATCGATCGCTATCATATAAGGACCCATTTCTTCCAAAGATTAGATGAAATCGATGGACCAAATAAGCGCGCAAAATTTACAGACATCGGCGAGCAAAACCAAGGGGAGGAAACGTGGGTGGATTTTGACATGTTACATGTTACACCTCCCCAGAGCGCACCGGACTTTATCAAAAACAGTCCTTTAGCCAATGCGCATGGTTGGGTTGATGTCGATAAGGGTACCATGCAACATGTCCGGTATCCAAATATTTTTTCTCTCGGTGACGCTTCAAGCCTTCCCACTTCAAAGACAGGGGCTGCCATCCGCAAACAAGTACCGGTGATGGTCAATAATTTGCTTGCAGCGATGAAGAATAAAACGCTGAATAGAATATACGCAGGTTATACATCCTGTCCGATAGTGACAGGCTATGGCAAACTAATGCTTGCAGAATTTGATTACAACAGTAAACCTGATGAAACATTTCCATTTGATCAAAGCAAAGAAAGATGGAGCATGTACCAACTCAAACGCCAGGTATTACCACGTCTCTACTGGGGAGCCATTCTTCATGGCCGCATGCAAGGTTAACTACATGTACCCATCCTGGTGAACGCTTTTCACTGCTCTTCCAGAAGGATCATTTGTATTTTGGAATGAAGCATCCCATGCCAGTGCTTCTGGCGTACTACAGGCAACTGATTTAACCGAAGGTACACACAAGGCTGCTGCATCAGAAGGAAAATGTTCTGCAAATATGGTTCGATAACGATACTCTTCTTTAGATAGTGGCGGGTGTATTGGAAAGTGTTGAGCAGCATTCTCCAATTGCTCATCACTCACAGTTTGGTTGGCAACCAATTTAAGATTATCAATCCAACTATACCCTACTCCGTCTGAAAACTGTTCTTTCTGACGCCACACTATACTTTCCGGCAAATAATCTTCAAAGGTTTTTCTTAAAATCCACTTCTCGATTTTA
>DASXWI010000459.1:0-3702 GCA_036503755.1 Saprospiraceae bacterium
TGACAATCACCCGGTACAAAATATCCTTCCGGATTTGCATAGATAGTTGTTCCAAAAGTACAGTCGTCATCGGTAGGTAAGGGAATAGCATCACAAGGATGATCATTTGGGGGAGGCACAGGATTGAACACGTTCATACAGAAATCTCCAACAGCATTATCCTCAAAACCTACGGCGATGTAATAGGTCTGGCCAGCGATCAGGTCATCATTAAAATCGAGAACCTCCGCATTGGCACACGCTAACATCTGGGCCCCAACAAACTCACAAGTCCCTGCTGTAAAATACATTAACGCAATCTGGGCATCCTCTGGGAATAGTGGATCCACCGTTACTTGGACATCAGGTCCCTGGGCAACAAAGGAATACCAGATATTGTAAGTGTCATCAGTATTCCAACATGGGAATACGCTCACGTCTGTAGAAGGCCAATCGTTATTTAAGTCATTACCTGCAATCGTTGTAAAACAGGTTGTTGGATCATTCAACACAGATGGTGGAATCACAATTGAATTGTCGCATTCATCATTTGGAGCTGGCTCTGGGTTATCAACGCACAATTCAAAATCACCAACGCCAGTACCATCAAAATCTGTATTTTGGAATCCAACCACAATAAAATAGACATCCCCTATCGTCAATTCGTTATCCAGCACAATATGGTTTGTACCTGTAGCACATCCAAGGGTTGTGGATCCGGCTAAAGTGCAATTCGTAGCAAAATCAATTACAGCAACTTGACTTATTCCAGGTCCGCCAGTTGGAATATTTACATCCAGGCTGACTCCTTGAGCAACAAAAGAAAACCATACGTTGTAGGTTGATCCTGTAAAACAACCTGGAATTATAACATCCGTTGCTGGAAAATTATTATTTGATGTAAGACATGCATTGTCCAGGTTTGATATCGGAGTTGCAGTGACACATGCATCATTAGCTGCAGGTACAGGATTATTCACACAAATATCAAAAAGGCCATCTGCATTATTGGAGAAAGCCACCATAATATAGTAGGTGTTTCCAACCACCAGTTGGCCATCTATTATGACGGATCCTCCGGCATTACATTCGATTTCTTGTGCGTCAGCCCCACTACATGGGGTGGTGGGAAATTCTACAACCGTTATTTCAGGTGTGCCTATCCCGGTAGTTACTTCTATTTCAGCACTGACACCTTGCGCGACAAATCTGAACCAGACGTTTTCGTTTGTACCGGCAGTACATGAACTTGGTCCAATATCTTCAGTGGAAAGAGTGTTATCATTCCCCGTTACGCATGTACCATCAAGAGAAGTTATGACTACTGCATTGGAGCAGTTATCATTGGCAGGTTGTGCTACGCTGTATAGGTAAGACACTACACAAACGCATAGCAAAATCAATCTTGTTCGCATTGTTTATTAGTATAAATACTTGCCCAAATAATTAAATGTTATGCCCAAATGGTTTTTCAAAGCGTGCCACAATATACGAATTATGTATTGTTAAATTGTGAATTGACAGGAGATTATAACTTTTGTTAAACGTTTCAGCATTTTAAATTTCAAACTAATCGAATGTAAATCAACTGTTTACATACTACCACTTGCAAAACGTCGTTAAAAACCCCAAACTTATCAATTACGTAGCCGTCCATCTTAAATCAGATGTGATGGCATACGATTATGTAACGTCTTTACGTTAACCGTTTTCTCGTCAAACAGCCCATTTCTTCAAAAAATTTTTGGAATACATCATTCCTGTGAGATATATAAATCTCAAAAAGAGGCCAATATGGAAATTCAAGATGTATTTCTTAAAATTTCCTTAATACTGCTAACAGGATACAGGTTTTATCCTTTCCGCTGCCTGGAATAATGTCATTTTCTTGTCGTCTTGAGCATTCTGGGCATGCCTTGCAGATCAATTCTGACTTCTGTTCCGCCCCACCCTTTCTTATTGAAATAGGCTTCTATTTCCTTCGCCCTGAATTCATTAAGTTCAAAATAACAGCTGCCCCCATCTTTTAAGATTCTATTACCAAGTGAGCTAAATTTCTTATAAAAAATATCAGGGTCAGATCCGGAAGGGTACAAAGCCAATTCAGGTTCGTACTTGAGCCGGTGTATGATATCGTCTCCAGCTATATCCTTTGAAACATAAGGTGGATTGCTAACGATAATATCAAACAAACCAAGACTGTCCAGTTTGCCGGAAAGAAAATCCATATTCCTGAAATCAACGTCCACACCAATTTGCTCACTATTCATTTTGGACACATTCAGAGCACCTTCAGAAACATCTATAGCCATGACATCAGCTTCCTGGCCGAGATGCTTTTTTAAGGTGATGGCAATACAACCACTACCTGTGCCGATGTCCAGAATCCTGACTCCTTTGGATGTTGAATTTTTTAAATCAGAGAGAATCCATTCTACGATTTCTTCTGTTTCTGGCCTTGGAATAAGCACATCTGGATTGACATGGAATTTTAGCCCGTAAAACCATGCATGGCCTGCTATATATTGGACGGGTTCTCCATGAACTAGACGTGTAATCGTTTGAGCCAGTCGCTGTTTGTTTGATTCGGTGAGTTCCGCTTCCTGGTCCTTAGGTAGCATGAGGATTTCCATCCAGATCCATCGTGCCATACTCATAGCCTCCCGATCCAAAGCAATGTTAAGTCCTTCGAGTTGATCCGCTATCCTGGTTATGCTCCAGCTATCCATTTTGCAGCATTAAAGGCTATCACTAGCAAAAGTGTGTACCCAATCCATACATAAGGGTTGAAAATCTTTTCGGGGGTAAGTCCAAAACGCTTGACCACAATGATGAGGAGAATCACTTTTTCAAAGGCAAAGGCGATTAAAGTGCCAAAGGCAATACCCACCATTCCAAAATACGAAAGTAAAATCAGACTGGCCACCACATTTACGAATAATTCGGCAAGTGAGACATACCATAATAAGCGGGTATCCCCCCTTGCTGTTAGAATTGTTTGTGGAAAAACTAATTGTGTCAATGTGATTAACAAATAGATATTAAAAAGATAAGCCGCGGGTAAGAATGGATCACCAAAAAAGAAAGAAAACAACTTCGGGCTGCACAGCATAAGAACGAATACCACTGGGTAACAAATATGCATGAGCCTCGTCGATCGTTGTCGCAATTCTGGGAGTGCTTCATTCCCAAGTAGTCTTGGAATCATGATCGTACTCAATCCACCAGCAAAAGCAACAACCAGCGGGAACTCCCTGGCTCCATAACGGAAGATGGCAAACTGCGATTCATCAAAATGCCTGGACACCAGCCATGAATCAAAACTACGGGCGAGACCAGCAGATATGGCGTACATGATCAATGGCCATGTTGCAGACCAGGTCATTCGTAAAAGTTGTTTTACCCTCTCTACCTTAACGAAACTGATTTCTTTTAAAGTAAATATCAACCCCACAGCAGCATACCCGATTAATCCCAGCAAAATTCCTTTCAGATCGTGATTAACGGAAAGACCAATCCAACAAGCTAATGGGGGACCTAGTAAAACAAAAACTGATAATATTTGCTTGTGTCGAAGATTAAACATTCCTATAAATGGTGCTATCCATACCACTACAATCATCGCCTGGTACATAGCAAACAATTCTAACCCCTCAAGAGAATTTCTTCCGGTAAACAAAGGGATCAAAAATTTAGCCCCGACTACCAACAAACTCATTGAGA
>DASXWI010000460.1:0-1708 GCA_036503755.1 Saprospiraceae bacterium
GATGTCCCGCAGGAAATTCCAGGAGCTGCAGGTAAGAAATTATATGTCTGGATGGATGCCCCTATCGGTTATGTCTCTGCCACCAAGCAATGGGCTGCTGACAAGGGGAAAGACTGGAAATCCTATTGGCAAGATCCAGAATCGTCACTCATCCATTTCATCGGCAAAGACAATATTGTTTTTCATTGCCTGATCTTTCCAGCCATCCTGAAGGCACACGGAAGTTTTAATCTTCCGGTCAATGTACCTGCCAATCAATTCCTCAACCTCGAGGAACAGAAAATTTCTACTTCAAGAAATTGGGCTATCTGGGTACATGAGTTTTTAAATGACAATCCTGAACAAAAAGATGCTTTGCGTTATGTGCTTACCAAGAACATGCCTGAGCAAAAGGATGCGGAATTTACCTGGAAAGGTTATCAGTCCGATGTCAACGCTGACTTGGTTGGTACGCTTGCTAATTTCGTTCAACGCGTCTTAGTCCTTACGCATAAATTTTATGAAGGCAAGGTTCCTGATTTTGATGAGGATACGCCCATCGTCGGGACAAGAGGAGATGATGAAGCCTCATGGCATGAAGTAGAGATGATGGATTTATTCGACCGCATGTGGGGAGTACAGGATGCAATTTCAAAATATGATTTCAGAAACGGCTTGAAAGCCATGCTGGATCTTGCTACCGCTGGCAACCAGTTATTACAATTTAATGAGCCATGGAAGACACACAAAGATGAACCGGAAACAGTTGCTGCCGTGCTTAACTTGTGTATTCAATATCTCGCTGCAATGAGTTATGCGATGCACCCTTTCATGCCAGATGCATCTGCTCGTCTTAGGATGTTATTAGGTGTTGAACCCCTTGTAGAACAAGGCTGCTGGGTCGCAACGCTCGATGCTCTTGCTGAAGGTGGAAAACTTATACCAGCGGGTCATATTTTAAATCAGCCGGAACACCTATTTAGTAGAATCGAAGATGAATGGATTGCTCTTCAGGTAGCCAAGCTTCATGAAATGTCTGTTGCTTCAACTCCTGTTGGTGAAACTCCATCAGTATCTACAACTGTCAATGAAAAACCTTCGATATCCTACGATGATTTTTCTAAACTGGATATTCGTACCGCAAAAATACTTGCCGCTGAAAGTGTACCTAAAGCAGATAAGCTTTTAAAACTCACACTTGAAGTCAACGGAGTGAATCGCACAGTAGTTAGCGGAATTGCGATGCATTATAAGCCTGAAGAACTTCCAGGTAAGCACGTTGTTATTCTGGCCAATCTAGAGCCTAGAAAAATACGCGGCGTCGAATCTCAGGGTATGATCCTGATGGCAGAAGCCGGTGATGGTCGCCTGCACTTTATCCAGGCCGCTGATGAAGAAACCGGTATGGTCATAAGCTGAGAGCTGATATCTGACCACTGATTTCTGAATGAAGCGGCTATCTTTAGCCAACAATGGCGGAAGGATCAATAAATAATAAATCACTCAAAGGGATCAGGATCGGGGCGATTCTACTTTTGAGTCTTTTGGGCACTTTTTCAGCCTGGAAAATGTTCGAACTGCCTTTGTGGGGTTTGTGGCCTTTGTTCTTGATCCTTGGCTTCTACCTCGCAGCCTTTCTATTACTACTTCCTTCTGATCTCCAGAAAAGAAAATGGTTAGGGTTAGCAACCTTGTCCGGTGTGCTTTTAGGGCTTGGCTTTCCACCATG
>DASXWI010000461.1:0-4402 GCA_036503755.1 Saprospiraceae bacterium
TCAGGATCGAAAGGGTAGAGGAGGCGTTTTATATTTTTATGGCCTTTTAGTGCCTTGATGATGGTCTGCGTTGATTCCTGCACACGTTGCATCCTGATCGGCAGTGTCCGCAATCCGCGAAGGATGAGCGATGCTTCATGAGGGGCAAGGATTCCACCGAGGACCATGTATTCATCAATGAACATCTTTTTGATGATCGCATGATTGCTACAAACAACACCTGCAACGACATCACTATGCCCATTGATATACTTTGTAACCGAATGCAAGACTATATCAACACCCATTTTAGCTGGTTGTTGAAAGATCGGGCTGGCATGGCTGTTGTCGATTGCAGTAGTAATGTTGTGTTTTTTGGCAATGGCTACACATGCAGGAATATCCTGTAATTCATAGGTGAATGTGTTGGGACTTTCGAGGAATAATAACTTGGTATTTGGTTTGATCAAAGCTTCAATTGCATTTACATCGCCGCCATCTACAAAATCATGTGTTACACCAAACCTGGACAAGTATCTGCTCAGCACAGTTGCTGTCCAGCTATAGGGATGCCTGACACAGATCACATGGTCACCTTGCCCGACGCAGCTCATGATCGTCATGGAAATAGCTGCTGTGCCGCTGGCAAATAACAATGCATCATCTGTTCCTTCAAGTGCAGCTATTTTCTTGCGAAGGATTTCAACAGTTGGATTGTTGCCTTTGGTATAAATATGCGAATGCAATTCATCCTGTACAGCGGTCCTGAAATCATCAACAGTTGGAAAAACAAAATTGCTGGTCTGGATGACCGGGGGAGACATGGCGTTGTAATATTTTTGGCGTTCTTCACCAAGGTCATTGAGGATAAAACTTAAATGGTCTTCCATGGATGTGAGATAAGTTCGGGTTTGATATCGTTTATTGTTTTACAACCGGACAATGCCATATTGAGCTCGAGTTCGGAGAGAATATTTGTTAAGCAATCGATGATGCCTTGTTCGCCATTGCAGGCAAGTGCCATCGCATAAGGTCTTCCAATCATGACGCCGGTTGCACCAAGTGCAATACACTTGTAGATGTCACTTCCGGAACGGATACCACTATCCATCCAAACTTCAATGCTGCCTTTAACAGCTTCAAGTATTGGAACCAATGCTTCTGTTGTTGGCACAGAACCATCAATCTGTCTTCCTCCGTGATTGGAAACGATGATGCCATCCACACCTGCAGCTTTTGCTTTGATTGCATCATCAACACGCAAAATACCTTTAAGAAAGATTGGTAGTTTAGTCCAGGACCTGATCAGGGCAATGTCATCCCAGTTGATTGCGGGATTGCTAAAGATGTTAGTGAATTTCCTGGCGGTTTTTATTGCTTTTCCACTCATCATATTGGAAAGCAATCCTCCTGGTATTCGATGATTAAGGCGAATGAGATTCTGAATGAGTTCAAATGATAAATGTGGTTTTACAGTATCTATATTTATAGGATCCGGTAGTGCATTGAATACCGGATCAGAATAGTATTGAGCAATTCCTTGCCCTTTGACAAAAGGATTGTATCCTAACGCAAGGTCACGCATTCTCCATCCAAGGACTGTTGTATCTAGAGTGACAATGATGGCACTGCAATTAATTGTTTCAGCACGATGTATGAAACTTTGCGACAATTCTTGTGACTTACTATAATAGAGTTGGAACAAACGCGGACAGGAATCAAGTTGCTCCGCAATTTCTTCCATGGGATAAGAAGCCTGGCTGCTGATGATCATGGGTACATTCATTGCGGCACATGCGCGGGCTTCTGCAAGATCTCCTTTGGGATGGGCAAGTTCTAATACACCAATGGGGGCAAGCATAAAAGGTGCAGGAAGCGCATGCCCCCTCCAAGGTACTTGCATGCTGACCTCCTGCACACCACCAAGCATTCTTGGATGGATTTTAACCTGGTCCAGGGCATGACGGTTGGCTGCGATAGTGGATTCACTACCGGCTCCGCCGGCTAGATAGGCAAATGCTTGAGGTGAGAGACATTGCTTTGCTTTCTCTTCCAGTTCCGTGTACGATACCGGGGTGAGCGGTTTCTTTCCGGCCAATCCATCCAGGTAAATCTTCCTTTGTCGTTGGAGGCTGCGCATGATGGAGCCAAAGTAGAAAGATTTACAGATACCGCGCATTTGCAGGTAGAGGTTCATAATCTTGAACCCCTACTTGCAAATGCAATACATAAATAGTTTCGTTCAATGAGGTGATGCGCTGGGAAAGACCATCCGAAAGTATACCAATCATGGATATAAGATGCAGGTTGGATGAAAAATGGGGGTAAACCATGATGCAACCATTCCCCCCCATTGCCCCTAAACGGGGGTACCTGGTTCAATGATTTATTTTAGTACATGCTTGTTTCAAATGACACAATAATTATTTACATACTGCTCCATTCTACCAATTCGTTATACACAACCCAACAGAAAATAAACCTATAACCTTCATAAGCCAATAAGCTCTTTAAGCCCATTAACCTCCTAAACTTCTAACCTCCTAAGCCCTTTTGGCATAATTCTTGCATTATAAAAAATTATCATATAAACTTTGCCCCCCATGTCTAAGCAACTCATCCTTATTAAGGTAAATCAACATTGTGGCACCATCCTGGTCCCGAGGATCATTGTCCGAAAGACAGGAAATTGACATTAACCATTTAACTCTTTAACATGAAGATCTTCAAGTATTTAGCACTTTTGCCCCTGATTTTTACCCTTGCTGGCTGCGGAGGCGGTGATAACGCCGACCCAAAAAGCCGTGAATTTGAATTGTATATAGACTACTGGAACACATTAGGAACGAATCCACAAATTTCCTTTGATGCGGTCAATTCATCTCCTGAAGTAAAGATTGATTTTACCAAGACCTTCGCAGGTGTTGCTGTACCCCCGATTTATACCAATGTCATTATCGACAACGTCCGGATCATTGATGAAAATGATGTCAACTATAAGATTGGTCAAATCACTGCCTACGAATGGCGTGAGGATATCGACGACTGGAAAGTTGACGTCGAGTTTACGATGAACTATACACAAGTACAAGACCTCGCTGTAATGATGGTTCTTGATGAAAGTGCTTCTCTTGGACAGGATTTTGAAAAAGTTAAGCAATACGCCAGCACATTTATATCCAAAGTACTCGAGCAGGTGCCGAATGCACGTATCGGTATTGTAGATTTTGCAGACCAGATACATAGTTTCCCTCCAACGAATAATAAATCCGCATTGGTTAATTATATCGCAAGCCTTCAGCAAGGGCCATTCACAACATTATACGAAGCCACAAATGTAGGTATCACCATGCTTGAGGAAATCGATGCGGAAGCAAAGACCTTACTCATCTTCACAGATGGTACAGATAATAATTCAGATCCAGAATTTACGCCTGAATACCTCCTCAACAGATTAGAGACGTCTTCAGGAAATATTCCGATCACAAGTTTTGCCATCGGCCTACAAGGAAATGGTGGTGTTGACAAACCAGTTCTTCAAGAACTCGCAGCAAACGGAGGAAGCGCGGCTTTCCCCAAGAATATAGACGAACTAGGCAAAGTATTTGAAAAATACAGCAGCTCAATCGCCAACGTATATAACCTGACCTATGTCAGAAACCAACAGGTTGTTCCTGATTCCGACAAGCGCAAGCTTCGTTTTGTGATCAAGGGAATTGCCAAGACAGATTAAATAGATCATCCATTCACGCTTTACGGGGGTGGATGTCTAAGATAAAGGGTAATAGATTTTCATAGTATTAAGCCTGGCCTAAGGAACCAGGCTTTTTTCATTTCGCCCCTGGCGAAATGGACGATGTAGTGATGTAGTGATGGGGTGATGAAGTGATGTAGTGATTTGTGATGGAAGAATATACCTTGTTGCATTTTATTTTAAAAAGGAATAATTTTCTGTTTCACCTAGATTTGAAAACATGAAACAGGAAGAATTTAACGAGCAGTTCAGGCAAAGAACTAAGCGCTGGGCATTAGCTATAATAAAGCTCTTGTCACCATTGAAATATAGCGATGCCCTGGGAATAATGCGTAAGCAAGAGATCAGGGCTTGCACTTCTGTAGCCTCCAATTTCAGAGCAAGCTGTCGGGCTAGATCACAAAGAGAGCTGTTCTCGAAACTTTGTAATGTTGTGGAAGAAGCTGATGAATCATGCTTTTGGCTTGAAATGCTGCAGGAAGCAGGATATCTTACGCCGGAAGAGGTAGCAGAAGTTCATATGGAGTCAAATGAAATTCTCATGGTTATGTCGTCCTACAAGAAAAAAGTAGAGTCAACACTATAAAGTCCATTTCCATCACTCCATCACCTGATTACTCCATCACAAAATACCAATCACCCCATCACATCATCACTCCATCACCAAAT
>DASXWI010000462.1:0-2262 GCA_036503755.1 Saprospiraceae bacterium
GTTGAGTATAACTGATCTTAAGCTGATTGTAATCACCTACTTTTTTGGACAACGTAATATTCGGAAGCCAACTCAAATATTGATTGTCAAATGGACTGTTAAACGTCTGGAATTCTCCACCAAGGTCAGTTGCCTCAGCCCTTAACCCTGCTATAACTGTAATTTTTTCATCCACCTGGATGGTAGAAGAAACATACCCGGCAAACACATCCTGGTTATAATAAAAGATATCAGTACGTGTAGGATCTTCAACCCAAACTAATTCATCCGGATCAAAGATGACATAATCAAAATCGCTTTCGATATTACGCAATGTACCTTTTATACCCGTTTCTAAAAGTACCTTTTCCCCAATAGGATGCGCATAATCTGTTTGCATGGTCAGCTCAAGGTTATCCCCGATGTCACCATTATTTTCCAATGCATCCGGAACATTTTCAGGCACTGCATAACGCAATAAATAATCAAAATCTGAAAGGTCATCATCTTTGTCCAGTTCAAATGAAAATGACCACTCTTGTTTTTCTCTCGTAAACTTCTTTTCATAAGCTCCTTCAAGGTCCCATCCCGAACGTTTGGTTTTTCCTTCGGTAGTTCTTCTGTACACTTCATCTAACAGGGAATCGTAAGAATAACTAGATAGGACATCATTTTCACTATTTACCTTGTTCCCTCGATAACTAAAGGAGCCGTTGATTGCACTTAATGCATTGATGTCGTATTGGAATCCTGCATTTAATCTATATCCGAGTCGGTCGGATGTATTGGTTCCATCCTGTGTCAGCAAACTTGGTGGACTGTCTCCAAACTCTTCGCGCCTAAAAGTGGTAGTTCCTTCTTGCGGCCAGTTGTAATGACCACCACCTGAAGCATTGACACCCAATCTACCTCTACCATAGTTGAGGTTCATATTAGCCCGGTTGGATCTGGTTCCCGCAGTCAAATCAGCTGTACCGGCAAGGCCTTCAATATTCTTTTTCTTGGTAATAATATTAATGATCCCGGCGGTGCCTTCTCCATCATATTTTGCAGATGGTGCCGTGATGACTTCAACAGATTTGATCTGGTCAGCCGGCATCATTTTGAGGGCATCTGCCACACTCGCATTAAAAATCCCGGAAGGCCGTCCATTGATCAGGATGCGCACATTTTCAGATCCTCTGAGTGAAACATTCCCATCAAAGTCTACGGATAGCAAAGGCACATTTCGAAGTACATCTGCGGCATCCCCGCCGCGGGTAGTGATGTCACGCTCCGCATTATAAACAATTCTGTCAGGACGAGCCTCCACTAATGGACCTTCACCTACAACTTTGATTTCTTCCAATAACTGAAGAGCAGGAGCTAAGATGATCTGCCCGCAATCAAAATCTGGTTTCTGCGGAGTTAGGCGGATGTCGGTCACTTCTTTGAGTGCATAGCCTACATAGACTACTTGAAGTGTATACAGGCCGGAAGGAACATCGATGATTTTGAAATTGCCTTTTTCATCTGAGACCGTTCCATTGATAATCTTGCCATTGATCTGGTCTTGAAGACCGATAGACCCGAACGCGATTCCTTCACCTGAAATGCTGTCCACCAGTAGACCGCTAATGGCACCGGTAATCCCTTTTCCCTGGTTTCCTTGTTGATCCGGCCTTTGAGCTAATCCACGAAAGGACAATATCAATAATGAAAACAAGAGCAGTTTTCTAAACATGAGACAAAAATAGATGGGTAATCCCTATATACAACACAGATAGTGAAAAGTTTTAAACTGTATTAAATATTTTCATAATAGAATATTTTTCTTAAATTTCGGCACTCAAAACAAAATTCTCCATTATGAATAAAACACTCCTTTTTGTACTGCTGATCGGCATCATGACGCCTTTTAGTGCTTTCGCCCAACTTCCAGACGGATCTACAGCACCGGACTGGACTCATGACGATATTTTCGGGAACACCCATCACCTTTATGATCTTCTTGATGAAGGAAAGATGGTAGTGGTTGAATTCTCCGCAACCTGGTGCGGACCTTGCTGGAATTATATGCAGACAGGAGCCCTTGAGCAACATTGGGAAGAATATGGACCAAACGGAACTGACGAATCCCAGGTCTTCTATATAGAAGCTGATCAAACCACCGGACTTGATGATCTCTATGGAGAAACACCCGAATCACAAGGTAACTGGGTAGAGGCGATCCCTTTCCCGATTATCGACCTTCAATCAGGTGACAATACTGACAACCAATACCAGATCACCTATTATCCGACC
>DASXWI010000463.1:0-1674 GCA_036503755.1 Saprospiraceae bacterium
AGGTATGGGACCAATCTGTGTGAATGAAAAACTAGCTCCATATTTACCAGGACATCCTTTGGCAAATGTGGGTGGAAATAAATCTATCGATGCAGTTAATAGTGCTCCTTGGGGCAGTGCTTCGATCCTGCTGATATCGTATGGGTATATCCGGATGTTGGGAGCATCAGGTGTAGTGGCATCAACAGTACATGCCATCCTTGGTTCCAATTACATTAAATCAAGATTGGAGAGCCATTATGATATTTTGTACACAGGCGATGCAGGTCGCACAGCACATGAATTGATCATTGACCTCCGTCCTTTTAAACATGCCGGCATTTCTGCTGAAGATGTTGCAAAACGTTTGATTGATTACGGTTTCCATGCACCTACTTTATCATTCCCCGTGCCTGGAACGATTATGATCGAACCAACAGAAAGTGAATCTAAAGCTGAACTTGATCTTTTCTGTGATGCCTTGATTGAAATTCATAAAGAAATCAATGATGTAGCTTCTGGTAAAATGCCTGCAGAGAATAGTGTATTGAGTAATGCACCTCATACACTTACCGATATCACAGCCGATGATTGGAAATATCCTTACAGCCGGAGCGAAGCTGCTTACCCATTGCCTTCTCTTCGTCATCGTCATAAATTCTGGCCATCAGTAGCTCGTGTAGACAATGCATTCGGTGATCGTAATCTTGTTTGTACTTGTCCTCCGATTGAATCTTATTCTTCATCTGAGACTGTAGCAGTGTGATTGTTGTAACCGGAGCGATTGGTTTTATAGGAAGTGCTTTTGTAAGTTACCTCAATCAGCTCGGGTATACGGACATTATCGTCGTTGATGACTTCTACCAGTGGAAAAAGGAGAAGAATCTTAAAGGTAGACGTGTTCATGACTGGGTCCACCGAGATTTGTTTATCAACTATTTTGAAAAGTTAGCTTCCCAGATTGATGTTGTCTTTCACCTTGGCGCAAGAACGGATACTGTCAGTGATGACATAGAGATATTTAATACACTAAATCTTCAATATTCAAAGGACATCTGGAGGATATGCACCGCAAATGCCATCCCATTGGTGTATGCTTCCAGTGCAGCAACTTATGGTGATGGTCAATACGGTTTCAGTGATGATCATGAGTTGGTGAAGAAGCTCAAACCTCTGAATGCCTATGCTGTTTCAAAACAGGATTTTGATCTCTGGGTGCTGGAGCAAAAGCAAACGCCTCCTCAATGGTATGGTCTGAAATTTTTTAATGTCTATGGTCCTAATGAATATCATAAAGGAAGGATGGCCTCAGTGATTTTCCATGCATGGCACCAGATTCGTGAATCAGGTTCGCTCAAACTTTTTAAATCGCACCGAGCGGATTACAAGGATGGTGGTCAGGAAAGAGATTTCATTTATGTCAAGGATGTCCTTCAGATGGTTTGGAACATACATAAACAGAAACCTGCATCAGGATTATATAATGTTGGCACAGGCAAGGCACGAACGTTTGAAGATCTTGGAAAGGCTACTTTTACAGCTATGGGCCTAGAACCAAATATCGTGTACATTGATATGCCAGCAGACCTGAGAGAAAAATATCAATATTTCACTGAAGCAGACATGACCAAATGGAAATCTGCAGGGCTTCCCTTGCCAGCTACATCTCTTGAAGAAGGTGTAACAGATTATGTC
>DASXWI010000464.1:0-4253 GCA_036503755.1 Saprospiraceae bacterium
GTGAGCAGTGAGCAGTGAGCCTCTGGAAGCTGGTAGCTGGAAGCTGGAAGCCAAATCGTGAGTCGTCAGTCGTGAGTCGAATTCTGTGAGTGTTGAGTGATGACTGTATCAACAGTTCCTGATAGCTGATAGCCGAGAGCTGACAGCTATTTTCTGGAAGCTGGTAGCTGGAGGCTGGAAGCCCTTTCACTGATAGCTGAGAGCTGACAGCTGAGAGCTATTTGAGCTAACAGCTCACAAATTCACAACTGCGCACATCTCTATCAAAGCCCTATACGATTCCGCTGTCTCTAAAATCTCTTTTGATCCGATCAATATAAACTGCTGTCTTGCCCGGGTTACCGCCACATTCAATTTTCGATCAATACCATCTGCTGTGATAGATGTAATTCTTGAAAGTGCATTCTTCGAATTCACAGTACTTGACATGATGATTACATCCCTTGCTCCACCCTGGTATCGTTCAACAGTATCTATGGTAACTTTACTTAGATCAATACCTTGCTGATGTGCCAGGTAAGAAATCGCTGCTATCTGTGCTCTAAAAGGTGTGATGACACCAATATTCCAATTGAGATTATTCTTTTGAATATGGGTTGACCAGAATTGGATGAGCTTGATGACAATCCCAGCTTCGTGTTGATTTGTTTTGAGATAAGTTTCTGCCAGGGATGTGGTGGATGGAATAAAAATTAACCTTGATTCAGTCAAAGGGGAATGTATATCGGGAATTACAGTGGATAAAGGTTTTCCTTGACGCTCTGCATCTACAACATTTAATGATCCATTATAAACATACCTGTTGGCAAATTTCATGATATCCGAATGCATCCTACCCTGTTCACTAAGAATACCTATGAGGTGGTGCCAACCTTTTTCCTGGTACAACCTATACAATCGCTCAAAATAGGACATACTCATATCCGTCAACCCGATTCGTTCATTCCATTGTTGACCAGGCTTGATCTTACTTAGCTTTTCAGGTTGCACAGAAACCGCAGGCAATTGCATATGATCACCAATGAGAATAGTCTTCTTGAAACGTGTAAGCAAACCTACTACTGCAGGTTCGAGAAGTTGTGAAGCTTCATCTATGATGGCAACATCAAATTGGATAATTTGAAATAATTCACTTTTTCCTTGCAATGAAGAAACAGTGGCCACAAAAATTCTCGTGTCCTCAAGTGCTTTCCTGATCTCGGCTCTCTTCGTCATGGGTTGAATGACATTCTCCAATAATCGACTCTTATACGATTCTCCGGTAGCTACACGTGATCCGATGCGGATATAGTGTTCAACATATTCAGGACCCAGCGCATGAAGGGATTCGCAGATTTCATCAACTGCCTTGTTTGTGTATGCCAGAAGGACGATCCTCGATTTGGTTTGCGTAAAATAATACCAAACCCAACTCCGTAACATCATGCTTGTCTTTCCAGTACCCGGAGGTCCCCACAACAAATACAGCATTCCGGCATCAATTCCTTCATGATAAATACCTGCTTGGGTAAGCGTAAGATCCGGGGGTACTGGCTTATTTTCCTTTCGGCTTTCCTCTGGAGGTGGCATCAGGCCCAACATCACCTGTCGTTTTTGACTACTGGAACTCATAAAGGCCCACAATGACTGGTATAATGATCTGAAACTACTGTCTAACAAATCATGCTCTAAATTCCAATAGGTGTATTTTTCAATTTGCCCGGTATGAATTTGTGTATTGTAAAGTCGGATGGCAATTTGCTCAGCATCGAGCATGACGACGTTTGCCCGGTGCAGTTGGTATCGTGTTGGATCAACATACTCCCCTTCCAGACAAGGATACATGACTGCAATATCACCTATTCTAAAATTCGCCAGAGGATTTGTGAGGTCACCCCTGCTAAATCGAATTGTGGTTTGTCGATCATGTTGTTCAATAGCAACCAATTTTAATCCTTGCAAAATCTGGTAACGTTCTTCCTTCGCCGCAATTTTATCAAGCCACAATCCTGCAAGGCCACCCGCGCCATCTCCTCGCTCACTACCAATACGCGCCAGCGTGTGCTCTCTCGTTATAAAAGCAGAGAATGCTCTGAAATATTGCTGTTCCCCAGGTGAAAGCGAAGAGTACACTGTATGCCATTGCTCAATATTTCTTTTGACGTACCCTTTGATGGATTCAAAACGGGCAGGATCAATTTCCTGGAATAAATCTTTGCCAATTCCATTATCCTGGGTCATCAACCTGAATTGGAGCAACACAAGTTGATTCCGATGATGAATGGTTTCTTTTTGCAAGGCCTCAACGGAAACTGCATATCGAAGGGCATCTTCTGACAGTACCGAATAAAGAATATAATTAGACCGATGATAGCCCGCTACATTCGTTGACCTGATCATAAGATCATACAAAAGCGTCTGATGATAATTTTCACTGCTTAAGCCATAACTGTTTGGTCGGAAAGGAGTGCTGCTCTTAAGCTCAATGATCGAAGCGGCTTGCTGATCCTCCCGTTCAAAATACAAATCCAGCCTTCCTTTAATTCCAAATCGAGGACTGAAATAACTAGGTTCGATCACGCAAAACCTTCGATCAATGCCTAATACAGGAAATCTTTCACGAATAACCGTTGAGATATTGTTGTAATGATTTTTCAACTTTTGGTGCATACCTCTGATCTGATCATCCGTCATACGGACAAATTCAATGGGATACACCTTAAAGGTTTCAGCAAACATCACTTCATAAGGCTTCTCTGTATCCCGGATCAATTCATCAAGGAAATAATTGGCAATATGACCCGTCATAATCGCTTCAGAAGATTGCGATGGAAGAAAAACGTCAATAAGATTGATCGCTAATGGATCAGATCCGTTACTCTTCACCTGGGTAATGGAAGTTACATCCATCAATAAATCAGGAAGGACAACAAGATAAGATGGTACATAATGCCCTTCGTCAGTACATTCAATATCCGCAAGGCCAAGAATCAATGGAAGACCAATTTCTTCAATGGCTATTTCTATTGTCTCGGAAAATAAATCATTCACCCCCGGAACACAGTAATGGAGAATGATTGAAGCATCCGGTTCTTCTTCATCAAGTATTGTAAGGAACTTTTGAACTTTGTCCCATTCCAGTGCGATGACACGGGCAAACTTTTTTTTGAACTTACCAACACGACGTTTACCTGGCAATTTAACCGGAGGCGCAAGCGTGGAAGGAGGCAAAGTTGTTTCTTTATCAAATTCGCGCCTGGCAATATCAAGTAGAAATTGGATCGTAGCTACCAGCACCGGAAGGAGTTCTTCATCTTTTAGTTCACGATGATTGATTTCCCGCCTCGGTATCTGGAGGGCATATGCCCATCCTTTTGGCATGGGATACCTGGATGTAATAAAACTAACCCTTGCAAATAAGGTATTAAAATGCAAGGAGGAAACATCGCTAAGGGATAGAACAAGGTCATGATAAACCTTAAGCAGGAACTTGCATTGCTCCTGAGGAGAATCAATTTCTGAGACAATCCGCTTGAATAAGGATTCAATCTCGTGAAGGGTGGAATTCATAACCGGTAAAGCAACTAAACCTTAAATGTAAGGAGTTTTACTATGTGGCGCTGGATTATCCAGGTAGGATTGATGAGTGCTTATCGGTTCTTTTCTAAGGATTTACAATAGGAAAGACGATGTACCAAAGGGTATTTCCAAAAAAAACCTCTATAGGGATGAGGTTAACAACGGTTTCGTTTATTTTTGCCCAAATCCCGGTAAACCTTATATCATTGTCCTGATTGTACACATGGTGCTGAGCGTAGTCGAAGCATCATTATTATTCATTCTTCATTTTTCATTCTTCATTTAAAAAAATATGGCTTCTAACCTGATAGAAATGTTTCATCAAACTGTTGGAGAACCTTTAGTGAAACTAGGTAGTGATTTGCTTGGGGAAAGTCATGAAAACACCATGTCAGCAGTTCAGGCAATCGTTCCCACCCTGTTTGGTGCTTTAGTTCAGAAAGCTACAACAGATGAAGGAGCATCTACCTTATTAAGTTATATTAATGACAATAACCTTGATGGTTCCATCTTAACCAATGTATCCGGGCTGCTTGGAGGCAATATTGAAACCGAAAAATTGATGTATTCCGGCGCTGTACTGCTTCGTTATCTTTTGAATGATAAAATTTCACCGATCGTAGATCTTATTTCTGGTCCAAGCGGATTGAAAACTTCTTCAGCCACTTCTCTGCTAAAACTTTCGGCTCCCATGG
>DASXWI010000465.1:0-4274 GCA_036503755.1 Saprospiraceae bacterium
TACCACGCTTCTTCTGCATTAGCAATAACCATCTTCATGCCGAGATCTTCCTGTAATTCCAATGCGCGGCTGATGTCTTTTACTTTCGGCGCCCTGAAATAAACGGGCATTTCATTTTTGACAACAGGCAATAATGCTTCATGCGCCTGGTTATACGTCGGGCGTGATACTAAAGTTCCTTTTTCATATGCAGCCTGATGTGCGACAGCTTGTGTAGCATTGTGATAAAGTTCGCGCCATTTGGCCATCACTCCAATAACAGTAGTTGGATATCCACCACCAGCTCCGGTCCACTGACCATACATGGTGATGTCCTCCTTCCAAAGTACCTGGTCTGTTTCCTTTCCAGATAATACCATGATCGATCCCTGGCCTGGCAGCATTTTTCCCCGGGGAACAATATGAGCTACAGCAAATCCTTGCGCTCTCCAATCAGCGATTGATTTTTCTTTGGGGTCAAAAGAAGCCCTAACATTTTTATAAGGTGTAATACCTGCATCTTCAAGCGAGAGATTTCCTTCTGCGTCAAATGTTGGTTTTGAGCCACCACGATTTCCCTGGCCTTGTTGATTTCCTCCACCTCCACCACCTTCGTTTTCACTTTCTTTTATCCCTGTGTGGGAAAAGGCATCTATAAAAGCGGGGTAGACATAAAAACTATCCGCTGCAATTCGATAAGCGTCAGGTGGGATCTTGATATCATGACCAATCTGCGTGATCAGGCCATTCTTCATGACGATACTGCTTACGACCGGGGATTTGCCCGGAGCCGCAACTACCTTGGCATTGATGAGCGCAATACAACCTGTGATCTGGGGAAGCTCCTCATCAATCGGTTGTGCCAAAAGCAAGGAGCAAGGAGCAAGGAGCAAATAGAAAATAAAACCAAAAACTTTAAAAAAATTGCTCATTTCCTGCGCTAATTAAAATAAGTGGAAGCACAATTTAGAAAAAGAATTCAACCCTTGGTTTCCTTCTCTACAACCGCATCTAATCAGTCGTTAAATGGCTTAATACAGCCCATTAAGTCAACCTGTTTTCACCGTCATTAAATGTACTGTGCAGTGGATGGAGCGATGCGGTGAGCGTAGTCGAACTGTTTTCTCCGCCAGCATGTGGAGAACTGATTTTTTCTCCTATTTTTGGCCATCTTCTTAATTAACCAACTTAAAAGAAAATCACTATGAATTTTCCTCATGATCTGAAATATACTTCTGAGCACGAATGGGTTCGTATTACGGATGAAACTACTCCAGACGGACGTCCTGTTGCCGTTATCGGAATCACTGATTTTGCTCAAGGTGAATTAGGTGAGCTTGTGTACGTAGAAGTGGATACTGTAGGCGATACCATCGCTAAAGATGCCATTTTCGGAACCGTAGAAGCTGTTAAAACCACTTCAGATCTGTTTATGCCCCTCAGCGGTGAGGTCCTTGAATTCAATAGTGATATCTCTGAAAAAGGGGGTGACGACCCAGGCCTTATCAATTCCGATCCTTACGGCAAAGGCTGGATTATCAAAGTCGCTCTGAACGATCCAGGTGAAGTGGATATGTTACCTGGAGAGGTGGCGTATAGGGAACTTGTTGGTGCGTAGAGCATAGGGCATAGGGCATAGGGCTAAGAGCTAGGGAAAGTCAAATGTTCACTCCCACACTCATGCTTCTTACTGTCTTACTGTCTTACTGACTCACTGTCTCACACTTTCCATTAGATGCAAAATACTTCGACCAGTCCATTCTTGAGATGGCTTCCTCCTGTTTTATGGGGACTGGTGATACTTGTTCTCTCATTGATGCCCGGTGGACCTGGGAACATGAATCTTTTTGGGATCCCTCATTTTGATAAAGTGGGCCACTTTGGGATGTATGCCGTATGGACGTTTTTAATCTTTAGATCCATTTCATTTAATCCTAATCGTACAGCAAACCAATGGTTATGGATCTCGATCCTCGTTGGGGCATCCATGGGAGTTATTCTTGAAATTGGCCAACTCACAATGCATCAGGGGAGAAGCTTTGAGTTGGCTGATATGCTCGCTAATGCCCTTGTGGCAGGAGTTGGGGCCTGGATTGGTAAGCTCTATTTTACCAGGAAATAACTGAACTTTTTTGATCTGAGATACGTATATTTATTTGAAATAGTATACGTATGACTAGCAAATTGACACTTTCCATAGACAAGGACGTCATTGAACAATCAAAGCGTTATGCAGCTTCACAAAACCGGAGTTTGTCAGATCTCATTGAGTCTTATCTCAGAACAATTTCTCTAGCTCCTGGTAATAAAATAGAAATCACGAGCAAAATCAAATCGCTGAAAGGTTCTTTTAAAGCCAGGGCTGATCTAGATTACAAAAAGGTTTTGCAGGAAGAAATCATCCGTAAACATGGATAAGCTATTCCTGGATACTGACGTGATCCTGGATTTTTTACTTGATCGCGATGATTTTTCAGAAGCTTCCGTATTCTTATTGACACTTGGCGATATGGGTAAAATCACCTTGTTTAGCTCAGGCCTGGTTTTTTCGAATTGTTACTATATCCTCCGAAAGATATCATCCCATTCAAAAGCGATTGATGCCCTTCAATCTTTGGCATCCTTTATTCAATTCACAACCATCGATCACCAGGTAGTGCAGGATGCCTTACATTCTTCCTTTAAAGATTTTGAAAATGCCCTTCAAAATTCTTCAGCCACATTTTCAGGGTTAAAGGTCCTGATCACCAGGAATGGAAAGGATTACAGGAAAAGTAAAATTGCAGTTATGACTCCTGAGGAATACATTTCTCGATATACAGCTATTATCTAAGGAACCAAGTCAGCCATTCTTGCGATGCAAAAAGTAACTACATCTCTGAAATACGAGAGCCAAACCAGTTTCCTAGCTTGGCTCACTAATTAGGCTATTCTATAGCTGACTTTAATGGGTGTGTTAAAGTTGTGCCACCTTTTTCATTAAACCTGATTTCAGGTTAGCGGCTTTATTTTGATGGAAAAGATTTCTTTTCGCTAATTTATCAATCATACTCATAACTTTTGGCAAAAACTTTGAAGCCTCCAGTTTATCAGTCATTTCACGCAGTTTCTGGATAGAAGTACGTGTTGACTTCTTATAATAACGGTTACGAAGACGTTTTATAGCGTCTTGTTTGATTCTTTTTTTGGCTGACTTATGATGGGCCATAACGATTATTCCTTTAAAAATGGTTGGCAAAGGTAATGTTTTCCTTGATACAGCTACTATTTTTCTATAGTTTTTTCCATTAGCCGCAATTCTCGGAAAAACGTAAAAGGTTGAGGATGAGGCTGAGGCGAAGTTAAGGTCTTCCACCCACATCTCACACATCCCACAACCTCTTACTGTCTTACTTTCTTACTGTCTTACTTTCTTAGTATTTGACTATTATATAGTCATATAATTGACGTATATTTGGTCTATGTACGATCGGGCAATACTCCACCTGGACCTGGATTCCTTCTTCGTCTCTGTCGAATGCCTCCGCGACAGCAGCCTGAAGGGGAAACCCCTCATCATCGGGGGGATGGGCGGCCGTGGCGTAGTCGCCTCCTGCAGCTATGAAGCCCGGCGCTACGGTGTCCATTCCGCCATGCCCATGAAGATGGCCCTGCGCCTCTGCCCCCAGGCCCTGGTCCTGCGAGGAGACATGGATGCCTACAGCAAACACTCTATGTTGGTGTCCCAGATCATCGACGACCAGGCCCCGGTATTTGAAAAAGCCTCCATTGACGAATTTTACCTCGACCTCTCCGGTATGGACCGGTATTTCGGTTGCTTTAAATGGTCGGGCGAACTACGCGAACGAATCATCAAGGAATCCGGTCTACCCATCTCCTGCGCCCTGTCGGTCAACAAGCTCGTCTCCAAAGTAGGTACCGGCGAGGCCAAACCAAATGGCATGCGCGAAATTCCCAGTGGAGAAGAACGTGAATTCCTGGCACCACTGTCCACGGGCAAGATTCCCGGCATAGGCAAGGAGACCTACAAAAAACTCAGTTTCATGGGCGTGCGCACCATCCGCGTACTCCGCGAAATTCCCACTCCACTTCTGGACCGTGAGTTTGGCAAAATGGGACAATACCTTTGGGAGAGCGCCAACGCCATCGATCGCCGCCAGGTCATCCCATACAACGAACAAAAATCAATGTCCAAAGAACGCACCTTCAGCGAGGATACCCTGGACATTAAATTTATCCGCGGCATGCTCGGTGCTATGGTTGACGAACTCGCTTTCGACCTTCGCCAGGATGCC
>DASXWI010000466.1:0-7686 GCA_036503755.1 Saprospiraceae bacterium
ACAATATTGAAAAATTACTTTATTGGATTTTTAACCGTGGACCACTCCGTGGTTGGGGCACCATTGTTGGGACATGGAATACATTTGATGTATCCGGGCTTGTAGGTGAAGCCAATGATGGTGGAAATGATTACGCATTTCAATTGAATGGTGTACAGCAAGCTGGTGCATTAGTACCGCTGGTGAGATATGATAAGCGTTTTGCCCGAGCCATCGGGAAATGGATGCTCAATGTATCTAATGCCACCAGGTTGATGTATCCTGGATTTTTACCAAGCCATCTGCAGGATGCTGATGCATGGTCTGATGTCAATGATCCTAAAGGTGTAATGGGTTATGAAGCTTTGCGTGAACAATGGCAGGGCTCAAGCCCCTTCTCAACTGGCGATGCATTGAAAGGTGGCTGGGCGGCAACCAATCTCTCACTCTATAGTACTTCTTCGATAGGTTACATGGGCTCCCTGATTGAAACTACCAATGAAGAGATGATCCTGAAACTGGATTTGTTGAAAACAGACTTCTTCAACGATACCGCCTACCCTTCCTATTTATTTTTTAATCCTTACTTATCACAAAAGTCTGTATTGGTCAATGTAGGCCAGGAACCGAAAGATATTTATGATGCTATATCTGAAACTTTTCTTGTACAAAATGCAACAGGAGAAATAACGATTGCTATTCCTGCTGACGAAGCGGTATCCATTGTCATCGCCCCAGCAGGGGGAACGATTTCCTATGTAAAAAATAAAATGCTCATTAATGATATAGTCGTCGACTTTATGCAAACTTCTGTCCCTTACAACGGAACCCCCAGAATACAAGCTTTCGCTACGCAAAGCTACACAGTAGAAAAGAACAGTACGGTGACGTTATACGGGAAGGGAATCGACCAGGAAACAAAGGATCTGACCTATACTTTTATTTGGCCTGGTGGCAATGTGTCTGGTCTTGAAAAAACAGCGGAATGGACCGCACCTGACCAGGAAGGGAGTTTTGAAATGAAACTTATCATTGAAGATGAAGATCAGCAAACAGATACTGCGGTCATACTAATAGAAGTAGTCTCGGAAATAAATATCGCACCAGAGATTCATAACCTTACCGCTTCCACAAAATATACTTCTCCTGGTGGTACTATTTCATTACATGCAGATGTAACGGATTTGAACAATGATGTGATCACTTATACATGGTCTGCTACACAAGGTGATATCATCGGATCAGATGACTTGGTAGATTGGCTTGCGCCACAGGAAGAAGGTATATCCACCATTACCCTTATGGTTTCTGATGGAAGGGGTGGGACAGCAACTGCCAACATAAGGCTTATTGTTCTTGATCCGGATCTCTTCGTCGATGGCAATGTGATTGCCTGGTATCCGTTTGAAGGCAATGCCCAGGATATCAGCGGGAATATGTTGCATGGCCAGGTTCTTGGTGCTAAACTCAACCAGGATTCATTAGGCAATCCTTCAGCCGCCTATTTTTTTGATGGTATCAATGATCACATCAAAGTGACCAATTCTTCTATCCTCAATTTTGATGAAGGCATTACATTAACCTGTTTTGCAAAGCCAGGAATCATTGGTGATAAAGAACGATTCATTGTTTCGCATGGTAGCTGGCAAAATCGTTGGAAAATTTCGATCACACCAGATCGCAAAGTTAGATGGACATTAAAAACGGCAAATGGCCAGGTGAGAGACCTCGATTCTGAAACCATCCTAGAACCAAATGCTAAAACGTATCATATCGGAACATCTTATGATGGCCGGTATATGATGATGTATATCAATGGGCGGCTTGAAAGTTTTATTCCTTTCACTGGAAATATCAACACTAGTCCGCTCGACCTTGAGATTGGTCAAATCCTGCCAGATGATCAGATGTACAATTACAGTGGTATCCTGGATGAAATCAAAATCTTTGATTATGCATTGCGTCCCGATTCTGTTGCATCTGAAAGCGGAATGATCATGACCGGCATCTTTAATCCATCCTCACAAGCAGGAATGGAATTGTCAATCCACCCAAACCCTGCTGATGACTATATAATACTTAATCCATATGATGTAACAGGAATAGATGATTATACCGTATCTATATCCGATGCAATGGGTCAAACCGTCAGGAAAGAAATACTAAAAGAAATAAATCAAAAGATTGACATATCAACTTTAAGCAGCGGGTATTATGTTGTAAAACTTCAACAAAACAATACCGTATGGACAAAAGCATTTGTCATTGAAAAACTGGATTAACAATATCACTAACATAAAATCGATCTAATAATGAAAAGAATTTACTTACGGTTGATGCCGCTCCTGGCGCTGTTTATTTCAGCGTTTTATGGGCAGGCACAACAGATCGTAGCGAAGTACGATTTTAATGGAAACGCAAAAGACGTTTCAATTTACGAGAACCATGCCGCCATTCATGGTGCAACATTAACCCAGGACCGTTTCGGGATAGCCAACCAGGCTTTCGTTTTTAGCGGATCGAAAAGTTACCTGGTTGCTGAAAACAGTTCATTCCTCCAAACCGCGACAACATCTGTCAGTTTTTGGATGAGAGCTGATGAAATTCCCGCACAGGGAGAAGTGTATATTCTGTCCAATGGAGGCTGGCAGGATCGTTGGAAAATTTCGCTTCCTTCTCATGGAAAGCCAATCTGGACAACACATGCTACGGCATGCTGCTCAGATCTTGATTCAGGCAATCCAATTGAAGTAGGCACCTGGACACACCTCGTCATGACCCATGATGGCACTAAGGACAAGATCTATGTCAATGGTGTCCTGGCGAATGAAAAAGATGCTCCTGGCGATCTAAATACTACCGCAAGGCCATTAGGTATTGCGTTTGATCCGATTGACAGTGACTATTTCTTTAAAGGAGCTCTTGATGAAGTGACTATCTATGATGGTGCTTTGAGTGATGGAGATGTAGCTAACCTTTATGCTGAACAATCACAATCCCCTGTCATTGGGAATACCCTGGTTGCTGCATACAGTTTCAATGGAGATTTCCTTGATGGTTCTGCTTTCCGGAATCATGCAACTGGAAATAAAACTGAATTTGTAACAGACCGTTTTGGATTTGGCAGAAAAGCAGTGACTTTCAATGGCGAAGATGCCGGAGTAACTGCATCCAATTCTTCTCATCTGAATTCAGCAACTACTACAGTTTCACTTTGGGTAAATGCTGCATCCTTACCTGCTTCAGGTGAGGTGTACATCGCCTCATTTGGTGGTTGGCAGGAACGTTGGAAAATTTCTTTACCGAGTCATGGCAAAATGGTTTGGACGACACACGCAACAGCTTGTTGTTCTGATTTGGATGCTGGTGACGCAAATGCATTAGTACCCGGCACTTGGGTCCATGCTGTATTCGTGCATGACGGCACGATGGACAGGATTTTTGTAAATGGTGTGTTGGCAAATGAAAAACCTTCTGCAGGTGATCTAAACAATACTACCCATCCATTGGGTATCGGTTACGACCCAATTGACGTAGCCAATTATTTCAATGGATCTGTTGATGAATTCCAGATATACAATTATGCAATGTCAGGTGTCGAAATTGCTAATTTATATGCGGAGCAAAGTACAGCTATCATCGATCCTAATCCTTTGGTGCTGAACTTACCATTTTCAGGTGATCTGAATGATGTAAGCCAGTTTGCCAATCATGGTGCATCTGAAAATGCATCCTTGACCTACGATCGTTTTGGATATCCACAAAATGCTGTTGCTATCGATCCTGTAGCAGAAGCTGCAGTTACAGTTCCGAACTCATCTCAATACAATTCTGACTGGACATCAGTTAGTTTCTGGGTTAAGATGAATGAACTACCTGCAACTGGCGAAGTTTATCTCATGTCCTTTGGTGGATGGCAGGAGCGTTGGAAATTGTCTCTTCCCGCTCATGGCAAAGTAGTTTTTACAACCTACGCTACCACATGCTGCTCTGACATGGATGCCGGTAACGGTAATGAACTAGTGCCAGGCGAATGGACACATGTTGTTGCCGTGCATGGTATGGTACAAGACAAAATTTATATTAATGGCGCTCTAGCGGCTTCTAAGGATGTAGGTGGTGCACTTCATGACACTAAATATCCAGTTGGTATCGGTTGGGATCCTATTGATAAAGGAAGCTTTATGAATGGAGACTTAGATGAAGTGCGTATTTATAACAATCCGCTTTCGGATCAAGATGTAGCAGACTTATATGCCGAGCAAAGCACACTTCCTGGATTCCCTGGTGATATCGTGGCTGATTATGCACTTGATGGAGATGCAAAAGACAAATCTCCTTACAATAATAACGGATCAATATCCGGAGCTACGTCTGCAAAGGATCGTTTTGGAAGAGCTAACCACAGCATGAATTTTGATGGAAGCGCAGGTATTACTGCTGACAATTCACCACAATTGAATTCACCATTAACTTCAGTAAGTTTCTGGGTGAATCCAAATTCACTTCCTGCTTCAGGTGAAGCCTACTTGCTATCCTATGGTGGTTGGCAGGAAAGATGGAAGATTTCTTTACCATCACACGGTAAAGCAGTTTGGACAACACATGCTACTTCTTGCTGCTCTGACCTCGATGCCGGAGATGGCAATGCACTTGTGCCAGGTACCTGGACACATATGGTGATGGTACATGATGGTACTAAAGACTATATCTATGTGAATGGTGTGTTAGCTAATGAAAAAGATTCTCCGGGTGATTTGAATACAACCGTGCACCCACTAGGTATTGGTTATGATCCGATTGATGTAGCCAACTATTTTGATGGATTACTCGATGATGTATTGATTTATGAAACCGCCTTGACAGGACCTGAGGTGGCTGCTTTGTATGCTGCACAATCTGCAGATCCAGGAGAAACGGATGTTACCCCACCTGATGCACCTATCAATCTTGCCGGTACGGTTAATTTTACCACTATCACACTGACATGGCAACCTTCAGTAGATGATGATTCAGGTATTGCAGGGTATAATGTATTCCAGGATGGTGTACTAATTCAGACTACAACAGAACCTACAGCTACAATTACCGATTTGACTCCGTTGACATCATATGAATTTGGTGTTTCTGCAGTTGATCTCGCCGGTAATGAATCACTTCCTTCATTCATTACACTGGTTTCAGGTATGGATGAAACACCTGATATTACACCACCAACAATTCCTACAAACCTTGCTGTATCCGCCGGTGCTAATTCTGCCGTATTCTCTTGGGATGCTTCGACAGATGATACAGCCGTAAAAGGGTATGTTACTTTCGTAGATGGTGAATATGTGGATTCTGTAGATGCAGATATTCTTTCAGTTTTTGTCGGTGGATTAGATCCGTCAACGTTATATACATTCGAGGTTTATGCTTATGACTTTGCCGGCAATGATTCAGAGATTGCATTTATCACGGAATCTACCACCGAGCCTATTGAAACAGCAGAACCAGGACTTGTAGCGCATTATCCTTTTGAAGGCAATGCAAATGATGCCACACCATACAACAACCATGGTGCGATCGGTGGTAATCCGGTTTTCGAACCTGTAACCAACCGTCCAAATGCAGCAGGTATGTGTCTTGTGTTTGATGGCGATGGCGACTCCGTTCTTGCGCCAAATGCGGTTCAATTGACTTCAGATTATGCTACCGTAGGATTTTGGGTGAGAGTTGATGGTCAAAACATTGCAGATCCTGAAGCCTACCTGATTGATTTCGGTCATTGGAGCGAACGTTGGAAAATTTCCCTTCCACAACACTTAAAAGTAGTGTGGACTACAAATGGAAACAATCTACAGTTCGAAGAATTCATTTCAGATATGGATTCCAAAGACGGAAATGAACTAGTTATTGGATTCTGGTGGTATGTCACTATGGTTCATGATGGAACAGATGACATCATCTACATCGATGGTGTTGAAGTCAATCGCAAGCCGGTAGCTACTAAATTAAACAGTACAGCATTCCCATTGGGTATGGGTAATAATCCAATAGATGGAGGACAATTCTTTGAAGGTGCACTTGATGAGGTAAAACTCTACAACAAAGCGTTGACCAGCGAAGAAATCCTTCAACTGTATACAACAGGAGCGACTAGTATCAAAGAACTGCAAAATGAAGTCAATAAATATGTGGAGATCATTTATCCGAATCCAACATTTGATGAATTGACCATTAAGCACGGTTTTGATGCAAGCCAGGATCTGTTGATCCGCATCTTTGACCAGACTGGACGCCAGGTTGGTTCAAATCGTATCAATGCACAAGACATGGCCAACGGAATTATCAACTTAGATGTCACTTCTTTACAAGGTGGCATGTACAGTCTTAATTTCGTACTTGGAGGAAAAGTCCTCGGCTCAATGCCATTTGTGAAACAATAAGTGTAGAATTTAGTTATATAAGTAAGGCCTGTACACGGAATGTGTGCAGGCCTTTTTTTTTTTCCTTATGACATTTGAAGCATATGCTTCAAATGTCATGTAGAATTTTATTTGATCGTATATCTAAATCCGACATACCACTCTCTTCCGAATATCGGACCCCAAATCAAGCCGGCATCAAAGTATGGGCTGTATGGATTCTCTGCATCAATGATTACAGGATCTTGCTTGTAATTGCCTACATTTTCAACGCCAGCATAAACTTCAAATTCTTTTGAAAAAACCCGGGTGAGTTGCCCATTGAATAACCAATAACCAGGGGATTCATTCGGAAGTTGAAAAGCAACAGGATTGGTGTACGTATCAGGTATACGTTGAGCTCCGGTATAATGACTCGTAAGGCTTATCCTCCAATGCCCTTTGTAAGTGGCTACGCTGGAAACATAAGATACATTTGCAAAGAACCTGGATCGAGGTGTAAAGATTTGTTCTCTAAGCCCTCCTTGCTGGTAAGTAATCTTTGCATCCTGTAGTTTGTAGGCTACTTTAAGATCGAGACGCTTCAGGACTTCATATTGCGCTTCTGCCTGGAAGGTATTAGCATATGATTCTCCACCGAGGTTGTAGATCGATAGACTTTGCGGGCTCTGATCAAGATCTGCAATTGCCCTATTTGTAAAACGTGTGTGAAAGAAATCCACCATGACAAGACCGCTTCGATAATCAAGTGTAAATTCTTGCTGAATACTCGCACCAAAATTCCATGCACGTTCCATCTCCAGGCCATTGTATGGATAATCATTTGTTGTCTGGCCTGGTTGACCAATCGTCCAATCTCTTGAACTAGCCAACCAACCAAGATTCTCAGCAATCGGCAGGGGTGTTCGCATTCCGCTTCCACCAGATACACGGAAAACCGTTTTTTCCATAGGAGCATATCTTAGATGTATCCTGGGATTGAGCAGCCAGCCATAAATGTTGTGGTAATCAAGTCGAATTCCTCCTACTGCTGTTATACGATCATCGGGCATATAGGTGTATTCAAAAAATGCACCTGGAACCACTTCCTCAAAATCATAATGAACGGTGCTTAATTGTTCCTGATAATCTTCATATCTGAAACTTAAACCGGTCACATATTTATGCCTGCTATCACTGATGATGGATTGATACAACCAGTTACCATAAAGCGAAGTCTGTGCTGCATCATACAACGTATTGCCAATAGATGAATTTTGTACATGACGGGTAAATCCCCATTGCGTACCAATTGAATTAT
>DASXWI010000467.1:0-1541 GCA_036503755.1 Saprospiraceae bacterium
CGTGCTCGGGTTTATTTTTTTGCCGGTTACAATGTTATGGTATAGCGTCGTAGTCAATAATTTTGGTGGGCAGTGGAGTGTACTCAATATTATCATCATGGTCCTGGCGATTGCGATCGATATGGGATCGTGGGGTGGTGGGTATAAGAACCGGAACCGATAAAAAGTCTGAAATTATTGAAGCTGGGCTTTTACAAAATCTTGTAGCGCATCGCCGTAAAGATTTTTCGCAATGACTTTGCCTTCTGCATCAAGAATAAAATTGGCAGGAATAGTCGTTATACGCATTGCCTCCAGGAAAGGAGTAGCATCACCGGTTAAGTGAGAAGTATGTGTCCACACGGCACCATCTTTTCGGATGGCTTCAGCCCATGAAGATTGATCGTTATCAATGGAGTATCCAATGATTTGCAATCCATGATCTTTATATTTATTCCACAGTGGGAGTAGTACTTCGCGGTTTTCTTTTCTACAGGGTGCACACCAGGAAGCCCATATATCTATTAGGGTGATTTTTTTACCGGATAATTTACTTAGTAATACTGTATCACCATTCATTAGTGGCAGTTCAAAATCAGGGAATTTCTCTCCAATAAGAACCGGAAGATTCGTTTTGTCAGCAGCAGTACACAATTGTTTAGTGAAAGGATGGTCAGGATTCAAGTCATTCCATTTCTGGCACTGGCCATAGAAAAATTCCGGCATACGCTCATAATCACCTGAAGGGCTTATCCAACGGATCGCTACTAGTGCTGCCTCTAGACATGATGTGGTGTCAGCAAATTCCATCATCTGGCCAGCATAAGCCATATAAACACCTTCTTTTTCTAAAAGCAATGTATCATTTTCGGAATCGCCCATCTGGTCATCTTGAAAAGTAGCAAAGGCTTTGATGCGAATGTCTCTGAGCGCAACCATCGTCTGGTTATCGATCGAAGGATGTTGAAAGGTACATGACTCTTGAAAATTATTTGCATCGGCAGACAAGTTGATCTCTTCACCTGATCTTAAAACAAAAGGAATGTAATTTGCTTCTCGAGGAGCATCTTCCATAAGATGATTAGGGAAGCGATTACCCGTTTTCTGAATGGCAATCAGCAACAGTGTTTTTTCTGAAGAAAGAGTCAAGGGATCAAAATCAAAGCTGCCGTCATGCTTTATTTCAGCAGAATCAATGACTGCTCCCCGAAAGTCTGATGCGATCTCATTGAATTGCCCCGGCTGGATAAGATAAGCCATCGGCTTCCACCCATCATGCAGGACAATCTTTCCAGTAATAGAGGATTGTTCCTGCGCTTTGCAATTGGATATTAGAATGGGAATAAGCAGCAGGTAAATTAATACCAGGGAAGATTCAGTATTCCTGCGCTTATACAAATCATCTTGTGATAAGCTTAATAAGCCATAAGCCATAAACGAAACAGATAAGTCTATGTAAAAATAGAATTAACTGTATGCCTGGTTAGAATCTGATGATTCCTTTGGCCCTCAGGTAATCTGCAATCCTGGCTTCTTTACCGCCAACCCTGTCAACTGCATTT
>DASXWI010000468.1:0-2410 GCA_036503755.1 Saprospiraceae bacterium
GTACCCGGTAGCGGCGGACTTGTTCAGGATATTACCCACGCTCGTAAAATCAGCAAGGATATCGGCTACCCGGTGATCATGAAAGCTACAGCAGGTGGCGGTGGAAAGGGAATGCGTGTTGTCTGGGATGAAAAAGATCTCGAAGACCTGTGGCATAAAGCACGCCAGGAAGCCAAAGCTTCTTTCGGCAATGACGGTATTTACATCGAAAAATTTATTGAACAACCAAGGCATGTTGAATTCCAGATTGTAGGCGATCAGCATGGACATGTCGTACATCTTTCCGAACGGGAATGCTCCATCCAGCGTCGTCATCAAAAACTGCTTGAAGAGTCTCCATCTCCATTCCTGGATGAATCCTTGCGGAATAAAATGGGTAAAGCTGCCATCAAAGCCGGTAAGGCTATTAATTATGAAGGCGTAGGCACAATCGAGTTCCTGGTGGACAAACACAAGAATTTTTATTTCATGGAGATGAATACCCGGATACAAGTCGAACATCCTGTAACGGAAGAAGTCATCGATCATGATTTGATCAAGGAGCAAATAAAAGTTGCTGCAGGGATCCCGATTTCAGGTAAAAATTATTTTCCAAATGGTCATGCTATGGAATGCAGGATCAATGCGGAAGATCCATACAACAACTTCAGGCCGAGTCCAGGCACAATCACCTCTTTCCATAGCCCGAAAGGCCATGGTGTTCGTGTAGATACGCATGTATATGCAGGATACACGATTCCCCCATACTATGATAGCATGATTGCCAAGTTGATCTGTAAAGCTCCGACGCGTGAAGACTGTATAAAGAAAATGGTGAGAGCATTGGATGAGTTCATTGTGGAAGGTGTCAACACAACGATTCCATTTCACAAAAAGCTGATGCAGGATCCAAAATTCAGATCCGGTGATTTCCATACCGGCTTCCTGGAGAATTTCAAGCTAGAAGACTAATGTCTACCGTAGGGCTGAGTCCCATTCGCCAACTGTTTTATTATTTGCGCAAATACAAGGGCTCGTTGTTGCTCAATATCGTGTGCAATATCCTGATGGCGTTGTGCATGGTCATCAGCATCCCGATCATTATTCCTTTTTTCCAGATTTTGTTTGGCAGAGTGACACCATCACCTGAACCTGTTGCTTTCAGTATCAACAATATCCAGAAGTGGCTTGAATATGTTTTTGGCCAGCTGGTTCAAACTTATTCAGAAGAGACTGCGCTGATCATTGTTTGTGTCACGTTTGTAGTGATCTTTTTTCTCAAGAATTTATTTCGTTACCTGTCAGTCGTGTTTATGGCCCAGGTGAGGAATGGTATTGTCCGGGATCTGCGCAATTCGATCTATCAAAAATATATGCACCTGCCACTTGCCTTTTTTACCAGGGGCAAGAAAGGTGACCTCATGGCCAGGATCAGCACAGATGTCAATGAGATTGAGTACTCGATCCTGAACGTAATGGAATCCCTGTTTAAGGAACCCATTGTCATTATAGGTAGCATTACATTCATGTTATTTACCAGCGTGAGTCTTACACTGTTCGTTTTTGTTCTCATCATTTTTACAGCAGTCATCGTTGGACGAATCAGTAGGAATCTTAAACGTCAGTCCAAGGTAGTGCAACAGCAAGCTTCAGACCTGATGATCCATGTCGAGGAAAGCCTCAATGGCATGCGCATTGTACAAGGGTTTAATGCACAGGAATATCAACAAAGTCGGTTTGGTAAAATCAGTGACAACTACCGCCGTATGCTGACGAAGATTATGTATCGCCGTGATCTGTCTTCACCCCTGTCAGAAGTACTCGGCATCACCATTGTTTCAGTTTTACTTTGGTATGGGGCCCGATTAGTTTTTCGTGCCGAACTCCAACCTGAAACTTTCTTTGCCTTTCTCTATGCATTCTTTAATGTGATTGCTCCCTCAAAGTCCTTTTCATCCGCTTATTACCATATTCAAAAAGGACTGGCAGCTGTAGATCGGGTCAATGAAGTGCTTCACAATACAGAAGAAATAAAACAGGCAGATAACGCAAAACCAATTTCTTCTTTTGAAAGAGAAATTGAATTCAAGAATGTTGGATTCCGCTATCTCAAAGAGAGTGAGTGGGTCCTCCAAAATATAAACCTCCGGATTCCAAAAGGACAAGTGGTTGCCATTGTGGGGTCAAGTGGCTCCGGAAAATCAACCTTAGTTGACTTGCTTCCAAGGTTCCATGATGTTTCTGAAGGAAGTATCGTGATGGATGGAACCGATATCAGGGATTTCAATATCAAACAGCTTCGAAGTTTGATGGGGATTGTCAACCAGGACCCTGTATTGTTTCATGATACGCTGTTCAACAATATTGCTTTCGGTAATCCTAATGCTACACTTGATGAAGTAATCGCTGTTGCAAAAATTGCACAGATTCA
>DASXWI010000469.1:0-2351 GCA_036503755.1 Saprospiraceae bacterium
AAAAGTAGAAAAGCGATCTCATTGTGACGGTCCCTGAGCTTGCCGAAGGGTATTAAACCTGCGACTCTCTCATTTCGCCGCCTTTTCGCAAGCGAAAAGGGCGGAGGTAAAATCGGGAGGTCCTCGTTTGACACCCTTCGACAAGCTCAGGGACCAATACATTTATTGTGTATGCAGTCGCAATTTTGAAACACTTGACAGGAGTATTGCTCCGGTCAAGAAGAAAAGTGTTAAGACAAGCACGCTATATCGCATGCTACCGGTCAATGAATTGACCAATCCAAAAATAAAAGTGCCGGATACAATAGCCAGCTTTGACAAGACATCCAGGAAACTAAAAAAAGTGGTCGGATCCTCTTTGCGGCCTTCCAATAGTTTGGCATACGTGGATCTTGATAAAGATTGTATTCCACCAAGTACCATACCCACTAATCCAGCGATGGTAAAGAACTGCCATTTTTCTGTTGTTGCATATGCTCCAAGGCAGATCAACATCCAGATGACTAACTGAATCATTAAACTGAATTTGTTTCCTTTCCATTTCGATACCCTTGCAAAAAACAATGCACCGGGAATGGCGACCAGCTGTAAAAGTAAAATGGTGATGATCAATTCAGAATCTTTAAATCCTAATTCCCGATCAGCAAAAAGAGAGGCCAGGTAGATCACAGTATGTACACCCGCGATATAAAAGAAATAGGCTGCCAGAAATCGTTTAATGTCTGCATCATTTTTGATGTTTTGCCATACTTGCAACAATTCATTCCATCCTTTCGCCAGGAGTTTTCCTGGTTCTACAAGGGGCACATCTGCAGGAAGTCGCCTGAAAGTTATTTGTGAAAAGCCAAGCCACCACAAACCAACTAATACAAATGAAATGCGTGAGGGTAGCGTGGGGTTACTGATGCCAAACCATTCCGGTTTCTGAATCATCACAAGACAAACGATCAACAATAAAACACTACCAACATATCCATACGCGTAACCTCTGGCACTGACTTTGTCGTACTGATCTTCAGAGGCAATCAACGGGAGATAGGAGTCGTAAAAGACAAGTCCTCCGGCGGCACCAATAGTTCCTAAGATAAAGGCTGTCGTCCCGATCCACATGGTTTCAGGGGACTGGAAAAAAAACAAAGTAATACAACCAAACGCCCCAAGCAACGTGAAAGATTTTAAGAAAGACATCCTTCGTCCTGAATAATCTGCAATACCTGAAAGCAAGGGAGAGAGTATAGCAATCAGGATGTATGCTGCAGAAACAGAAAAGGAATACAATGCTGTATTCGAAATTGTCCCTCCAACTATTGAAATCGTATCATCAGTTACGCTGGAAAAGTAAATTGGGAATATCGCAGTAGAAATGACGAGGTAGTATGCCGAGTTAGCCCAATCAAAATAAGCCCAGCCATTTATAGTTCTTTTATCGTTTAATAGCATTTCGTGAAGGTATCATTTTATAAGCGCTCATGAATGAGGAGGTCATTTCAGGCCACGGCGATGATCTATTTTTTAAACTATTGATGATGATTTATTATCTTCCCACCTTATGAGAATCCTGATACTTAGCCGGAGCCCGATTCTATATTCAACCCATAGCCTGGTTATGGCGGCTCGTCGAAGAGGTCACTCTATTCGTGTAGTAGATCATGTACAATGTGACTTAACCATTCTTGAAGGAAGATTAGGTGTGCGTTACCAGGGAGAATATCTCGGGAGACCTGATGCTGTGATCCCAAGGATCGGTTCTTCGGTGACAAGTTATGGAGCTGCAGTAGTTCGTCAATTTGAACTGATGGGAGTATACACCGCCGTAGGTACTGATGCTCTCTTGCGATCCCGCGATAAACGAACTGCATTGCAATACCTGGCAGCAAACAAACTACCGGTTCCGGATAGCATTTTTACGGCTATGCCTGAAAATGTGGAATCATCTCTACGCGTACTTGGTGATCATTACCCGATGGTGATTAAAACACTCAACAGTACACAAGGTATGGGTGTTATTCTTGGTGAAAGTCAAAGCGCTGCACAATCAGTTGCTGAAGCATTTATCAGGTTGCGAGAAGAAATACTGCTTCAACGATTTGTTGAAGAATCCAAAGGCAAAGATGTCCGTGTATTTATCGTTGGGGATAAAGTGATTGCTTCAATGGAAAGAAGTGCACAGAATGGTGAGTTCAGATCAAATCTGCATCGTGGAGCATCGTCACATAAAGTACGCATCACCAGTGAAGAAGAAGAAATAGCACTAAATGCAGCACGGCTCATGGGACTGGAGATTGCTGGTGTAGATATCCTGAGATCAAATGCAGGACCACTTATTCTTGAAGTGAACGCCTCCCCAGGAC
>DASXWI010000470.1:0-3090 GCA_036503755.1 Saprospiraceae bacterium
AGGTGTGGTGGGATGTTGTGTGTTTACTCTTCTTTGTTTTCTTCATTTGTTTCGTAAGTAATAATACCTGTTGGCGAGATAGCCATCTGGTAGGTCTGTGTCTGGTCAGGGTTTAAACCGGCATCGTCAGTTTCGGCTATCCCTTCCGCTATTGTAATGCTCATGTCTTCGTGGATCACAGCCACAGAATGAAGGACTCCTTCTTCTTCATACCGCAATCCCCCAACGATAGCGTGACTAAGAGGATCCCCTTCTTTGGAATAGGTAGCCAGGATGTATTCATAACGTAAGAAACCGGCTTTCCAATAGATCATGGCATAATAGTCATTAAGACCATTTATTCGACCATAAGGCATATACTCTGTAAATTCATCCACCTCATCACTCTCAAAAGGAAGGATAAACGTATCCTGTAGAACACCGGGCAACGGTATGGGATCAGACGGGATTTGACCTATATCCGGCAATAAGCTAATTGGAAGGTCAAGAACAGGGAAAAATTCAATAAATTCGGCAAATTGAGCCTCAGGAAGTCTTTTCACAAGACAAATTTAGGGTTATAAACCCAACCTGTAGCCAAATGGTTTACGTCTATCGTTTATAAATCAGGCAAATCTGACCACTTTATGCATCACCTGGTACGCTTTATCACAGGACTTTTTGCTATACCCTTTGCGGTGGGATTGCTGGGATGTAGCCTTAGTGAACCTGAGCCATCTTCAAATGAGCCAGCACTAATCCTTTATGCAGAACAAAACCTTTCCCTGACTACACTATCTTGGGACAGGGTCAATGTAACTGGCTTTAAAGAGTACATTATCCTTCAATCCCCCAATCCTATTCCAGATAATCCGGTTCCAGAATTATCCCCAGGGATCACGGTGCTAAAGCGTATTGATGATCTGGATATTACTTCCTTGTCAGTATCTATCCCTCTTTTGTCGCCACAGATTTGTTACAAACTTTATTGTGCTGTTGATGACCGTTTTTTCTATTCTCCAAATCTTTGTGTGAATCCCCAAATAGATGTTGTAAACGGATTCTTCGACCGTGGTTGCCACGAGCCAGGCAACGATGAAGCTGTAATGTTTGATCGGTTCAATAACCACCTGGTTTTGTTGAATTATAAAACAGGTCAAACTTCAACTATGGTGACTGACTTCGTGCTAAATTTCCCAACCTTAGAGATGACAACCTTGAATAATGTCACCAATGTATTCGCCTCTGACCAGTCTCCCTCATGGTTAAGAAAATATGCATATCCTTCTCTGACAGGTTCAAATGGCAGGCAATTCGGCAATGTCCTTTGGTCAGCAAATGTGTACAATCAGTTTGTGTTTGTAACTACGGATGATTTCAATAAAGGTTTTCAAGTGCTATCCAGGAATGGCCTGAATGTGCTTGATACAAGAGAAGGCACGATAGAAAATCAAAACATTGCCGTTTTTCCAGGCAATCCTATTACGGTGTTAACTGTCGGATTAACAGAATCCACAAAGTATCTCATCAATGAAGAAGGAAAGGTCGTGAGTTCAGAGCTCATACCTGCAAGAGTAGTTCAAGTGGATCGACAACATAATTGTGATGACGGAAATGACTTCTTTGTCGCAGGTACGAGTGGTAATATCATCAATCGTGATGGGCAAAATGTTGCTACTTTGAACACGAACGTAAATGCCGTCATACAGCTCCCAAGATTTAATGCTGATCAGACTAAATTGGTATACCTGATAACTGACAACATAGAAATTCGCCTGGAAGTGGTTGATTTATCCAATCTTCCTACGATTACATTGCTGCAATCTCTCGTTGTACCAACGATGAGTTTTGCTGATGTTATTCCTGATGGAGACATAATCTACTTACTTGGCACAAGTTTTAACAGCAGTTTCCCGCAGTCTTTTATCCTGAAATATCCCTTCCCATCATGAGTGTTATAAAATACTATATCATTCTGCTATTGGTACTGGCTATTACACCTGCATGGGGCCAGGTAGATGAAACAAAATATTATCATTGGAGCTTAGGAATCAGTACTGGAGATATTTTGCATGAATTATTTAATGGAGAACAGACTAACAAAAGTTATCCCGCTTTTACGCTTGAATACGCAGGACAAAAGAATTCACTTCAAGCTGGGTTTAGAGCAGACTATAATCTGGAAGATGTTCATCACGAAGGATTCCAGGATAGTGAAGTAACAGATCATCTCGCCCTTTCAGGTAATTTGGCGGGTACGACACATATTTTTAGTGACAGGAATTGGCTGATCAAAGCAGGCATGCAATTTAGCTGGGGTTATGCAAAAGATGACATTACTAAGGATAGTGGTTTTGACCGAGTCATTAACCGCCGGTTGCAATGGAATGCAGGATTCGGCCCTGTCATTGACTTTAGGTTTTTTGTGCATCCCCGGATTAGCCTGGGGACGGAAGCTAGCCTTATCTATTCGTGGTCGACATCGGAATTACAGGAGATTTTCACCAATTTCCCTGAGTTCGACAACACGGAAGATGTAGTGCATGAGAATTCATTGGAGGTTGTTGAACCAGCCACCATTTATTTGCGATTTCATTTTTAAAAAAATATTCCCTAATTTTCAATGTAAATCACGCCCGATATGAAACCATTTCTGATCTCGTTGTCCCTCTGCTTACTGTTCGTGTTGATCGCCTGCCAGCAGGATGATTTTCACACTGCGATTGAATATCCGGTCCTTCCGGATAACCTCTACGATTACTCCCCTAAATGGGGTGGTGCACACAGCCACATGGCAGGAAATGACCTTGGCATCACGGATGCCGGAGCGACACTGGGAAGGGTTCTATTTTATGATAAGATCCTTTCGATAGACAACACAGTTTCATGCGGATCATGTCATCACCAGTCCCTGGGATTTGCAGATCAGGCCCGAGTGAGTGAGGGCATTGGTAAACAAGTAACTGATCGAAATGCGCCTCCGATTTCCAACCTCTATGATGACAATCTGTTGTTCTGGGATGGTAGGTCACCAAGCATTGAAGACCTGATGTTGAGACCGGTCCGTAATCATAAAGAGATGGGTATGGAAAACATGGACTTCCTGGTTAC
>DASXWI010000471.1:0-2519 GCA_036503755.1 Saprospiraceae bacterium
AGAAGGACAACCTGGATGCGCAATCGACAGACATGAAAAAGCTGGTGGTCAGAAAGACTTTGCTCACCGCAAATCCTTTTGAGATTCCTGAATCATTCTTACTGAAATGGGTGAATCAACAACGTGATCAGAAAATTGCTGAGGGCACAAGAGAGGCAACCCATCTTTTCAGGGATGCAAAATGGTCTTTACTGCTGAGCAAGATTTCGACGGCAGAGGGCCTTGAAGTCACTGAAAAAGATGTTCAACGCCAGGTGACAAACTGGATCGTCCAGAATGTCAACTATATGCAAACAGATATCAAGAAACTGATGGACCAGCTCTATGCCAATGAGTATTTCATGAGTTCTATGAAAGAAAATGCACTTGAAGATGTTGTTTTTGCGAACATGTTGCCTAAATACAGGTTTGAGGTGAAGGAAGTGCCAATGGCTGAGTTTGAAAAGGTATTCCATGATCTGCACCATGAATTATTTGACCATGGAGACCATGATCATGACCACCATCACGAACATTCTCATGACCATCATGAACATTCGCATGGGTAATACCATTATTTTAGTACCCTAATTCATTTTAAATCTAAAACATGAGCAATACAAACGAATTTTATAAATACGCTACCAAGCATGCCGGGATTTCAAGTGCTGATCTTGAACGATATATGGCGACATCGGTTCCTAATATTCATGGGTTTACCCCACAGGTTATCGAGGAGCGCCAAATGAACGTGGTGGGAATGGATGTGTTTTCCAGGTTGATGATGGACAGGATTATATTCCTGGGCGTTCCGGTAAACGATTATGTAGCTAATGTAATCCAGGCTCAACTTTTATTCCTGGAATCAACTGACAACAAACGTGATATCCAGATGTTTATCAACAGCCCCGGAGGATCTGTCATATCAGGCTTAGGCATCTATGATACCATGCAATACGTTTCTCCTGAAATAGGCACTATTTGTACCGGTCTTGCGGCCTCTATGGGCGCGGTCCTTCTTGCTGCCGGTACGAAAGGCAAACGCACATGCCTTCCCCACAGCCGCGTGATGATTCACCAACCAAGTGGTGGCATGCAAGGACAATTTTCAGATATGGAGATTTCGTATAACTTGATCAGAAATATGCGTAACGAGTTGTACGATATTATGGCAAAACATACTGGCAAGACTTTTGAGATCATTGAAAAGGATTCCGATCGGGACAACTGGATGACCGCCCTCGAAGCTAAAGAATATGGCCTCGTGGATGAAGTATTGACCAGGACCAAATAACTAGTGTTTCGTTTACGAATTTAAAAAGCCTTAGTTATGAAGACGAGTGATGATCAGTTTGGCTGTTCCTTCTGCGGAAGGGATAAAAAGGAAGCATTGATTCTGATAGCAGGAATTGAAGGGCATATCTGTGAGTTGTGTGTTGAGCAGGCTTATGATATTGTCAAACAGGAATTGTACGAGCAGGAGGGTAAGGTTAAAAAGAAGGATGATGCTTTTGATATTCCGGAACACATCACTCCTCATCAGATTAAAAAATATCTTGATCAATATGTGATTGGGCAAGATGAAGCGAAACGATTTATTAGTGTTGCTGTATACAATCATTACAAACGTATACGCAGCACAGCAAGCGAAGATGTTGAGTTGGAAAAATCAAACATCATTCTCATTGGTCAAACAGGAACCGGCAAAACGTTGATTGCTAAAACAATCGCCAGGATGCTTGATGTCCCTTTTGCTATCGTTGACGCCACTGTATTTACAGAAGCGGGATACGTTGGCGAAGATGTTGAGAGTATGTTGTCCAGGTTACTCCAGGTGTGTGATTACAATGTAGAAGCAGCGCAGCGCGGGATCGTATATATTGATGAAATCGATAAGATTGCACGCAAGAGCGATAATCCGAGCATTACGCGTGATGTTTCCGGGGAAGGTGTTCAGCAAGCAATGTTGAAAATACTCGAAGGAACAGATGTACTTGTTCCACCACAAGGTGGCCGTAAACATCCCGAGCAAAAAATGGTGAAGGTAAATACACAGAATATCCTGTTTATTGCCGGAGGTGCTTTTGACGGACTCGAGAAAATTATTTCACGGAGGCTCAATACCAATGTGATAGGTTTTGGAAACGAGGATGCGAAAATGATGGATAAGGATAACATCTTCCAATATGTTTCGCCAAAGGATCTTAAAACATTCGGGTTGATTCCTGAACTCGTTGGACGTCTTCCTGTCCTCGGATTCCTTGAGCCGCTTGATAAGGAAACGCTTATCCGGATTATGACGGAACCAAAGAACGCCCTGATCAAACAGTACAAGAAACTTTTTGAGATGGAAGGGGTGAAGTTTTCAATGACGGATGGCGCTATCGATTATGTTGCGCAGAAAGCCATTGATTTCGGACTTGGTGCGCGTGGGCTCCGATCAATTTGTGAAGCTATCATGATGGATGCAATGTTTGATATGCCTTCTAAAAAGGAAATAAAAACATTGGAAGTCGATCTCCGCTATGCGAAGTCAAAAC
>DASXWI010000472.1:0-3401 GCA_036503755.1 Saprospiraceae bacterium
TATTCCATCTGTTGCGTTGAGTACAAATGATGCTACCTTTTTAAGTGAGACGTTGAAAAAAGGACTGACAGAATTGGTTATCTACACGCACTGCGAGATGAAGGAAGATGTGATGTCTTATAATGTCATAGGAGAAATCAAAGGATCTGTTCAGCCTGAAGAAATCATTCTCGTTGGCGGTCACTTCGATTCCTGGGATGTTGGTGAAGGTGCACATGATGATGGCAGTGGATGCATGCATGCGATGGAAACCCTTTATCGCCTCAAGAAAACCGGTTACCAACCTAATCGCACGATCCGCTGTGTATTTTTTATCAATGAGGAAAACGGTCTCAAGGGAGGAAAAGCATATGCTGACTCAGCTTTCGCCAACAACGAATATCACCTGGCTGCAATTGAATCAGATGCAGGAGGATTTACACCACAATCATTCGGCATATCCGCTGGTGCCAATACTTCCCTGGATACTGCAATGTCTCATATGTCTAAATACATGGAACTCCTCGAACCCTATGATATTGAATTGAAAGCTGGCGGTGGTGGCGCAGACATCGGTCCACTCAAACCAAAAGCAGGAGTACTTATGGGATTGAGGCCTGATAGTTCAAGGTATTTTGATTTTCATCACTCAGCTCTTGATGTATTAGAAAATGTACACCCGCGCGAACTCGCTGCGGGATCAGCGGCTTTGACGTCCTTGGTGTTTCTGATTGATCAGTATGGAATAAAATAGCTATCAGCTGTCGGCTATCAGCTGTCAGCAAAATGGGCGGAAAGGCAGAAGGGCGGAAAGGCAGAAAAGGTATTATCCCAGTTGTACTTTGAAAGCGCTAATTTTTCTTTAAAAATGATGCGTTTTGATATTATTGACCCATTTAACCATTTAACCAATTAACCAATTAACCATATTACCATTTACCGTTTACCATTTACCATGACAAAGTAGGCTCTTGTGACAACAGTAAAACTACATGATCTAACCTTCGAACCCTTCATCTCATCGGATGAGATCGATCAAGTCGTTACTGCACTCGCTGCGCGCATCGATGCTGATTATGATGGTCGTCATCCTATTATGTTGGTTGTCTTAAATGGTGCATTCATTTTTGCGGCGGACCTGGTGAGGAAGATTTCGATTCCGGTGCGGATGGATTTTGTCAAAATCAGTTCATACAAAGGGACACAATCTAGTGGTGAGATGAATGAACATTTTCTCTGGCAGTCATCACTTAAAGGAGAAGATATCATCATCGTAGAAGATATCGTTGATACAGGACATACGTTGCATTACTTGTTGGATAAAATCATTAATCAGCAACCTGCATCAGTGGAAATCGTATGTCTGTTGAAGAAACCAACTGCATATCGTTATCCCGATCAACCACGTTATGAAGGAATTTCTATACCGGATAAGTTTGTGGTGGGATATGGATTGGATTATAATGGTCTGGGTCGTGACCTCGAATCTATCTTTTGTAAAAAGGAACTATGAGCATATTCATCGTCATATTGATAGTCTATGTTTCGTTGTCGCTTGCTTTTTATTTTTTACAACACTTTTTCTTCTTCAGGCCGGAGACTCTTCCGCATGATTTTAAATACCAATACTCGTTTCCTTTTGAAGAAAAACAATTTGATCTTCCCGATGGAGGTCGCATCAATGCTATTTGGTTTAAAGTACCAAACAGTCTCGGTGTGGTTTACTTTCTCAAAGGCAACAGTCGCAGCATCAAGGGGTGGGGTAAATTTGCGAAAGACTATCTCGGCAAAGGATATGATTTCTTTATGATGGATTACCGTGGCTTCGGCAAGAGTCGTGGACACCGCTCAGAGCAAATCATCTACAGCGATGCCGAATACATTTACAACTGGCTCACTACGCAATACACGCAGGACAAAATAGTTGTTCTCGGCCGCTCACTTGGCTCCGGCTTTGCCGCACGTGTGGCTGCCTGGAATAATCCAAAGATGTTGATTCTTGACTCACCTTATTATAGTTTTCAGTACCAGGTCCACCGCTTTGGTTGGTGGCTACCCCTTCGTTGGATATTGCGCTACAAGATTCCAACCTATATGTATATCCAGAAAGTGCAATGCCCCGTGTACATCATTCATGGCGACAAAGATTTTTTAATTTCCTACGAACAAAGCGTGAGGCTCCAACAATTAATTCCAGACAAGGCTACGCTCATTACCATAAAAGGAGGAAGACATAATAATTTGCCAACCTTCGAGGCTTATCACAAAGCTCTGTATAGGATTCTGAATGCATAGCATTCAGTTTAGTGAGCAGTGAGCAGTGAGTCGGTATAAAATTTTGCTGGCATAGCCAGCAAAATTTTATACATAAATGTTAAGCTTAGGTTGCACCTAAGCTTGTGCGTCTCCAAATTTCTGATTTGGGAAAATTACGCAAAACGGATTTTTGCGGACACGAAAGCTTAGGTACAACCTAAGCTTAACAGAATTCACGTAAACAAGCACAATAATCCAAATACTAGCACTCACGATTGACGACTGACGACTCACGCTTGACGACTCATGCTTGACGACTCACGCTTTCATTAACATTTCGAAGCAACCGCTCATCTTCCTCAAATGGCCTTTCATCCTCCCAAAAAAGTCATCCATTGACCAGAATGAGCTATTCAGTAGGGGAAACAATTCAATCAGCAATTTTAACAGTTCATCCCTGAATGTATTAAACTTGACTTAAAGGGGTTGACAGATCAATGATGTCCACTTAGCTTTGTCAAAAAATAAAACTTAATAAGATGAAAAACGTATTTGTATTTGCCGCACTATTATTCTTTGGTGCAACGGAAATGATGGCGCAGACCCAGTATGCCGTGGTCACCACGATTGAATCTATTATACCAGCAGGTCTCGGTCGCTCCAGGATGATCTCCAACAAAGAGGATCTCAATACCGCCAATTTTACAACCAAGCGGACAGATGGTACTTCCAGTGACATGGGTACTGTAAAAAGGGAAGATCTCAAGATTGAAAACTTCGAAGAAACCAAATTGCTCAACTTCTTCTCCATCAGTGGTATCAATTTCCAGAACATTGCTTCCAACGATGCAATGGTTTCAGCCAAATTAAATGAAATGGCTGCTGCAGGTTGGGAGCTCGCCTTTGTCTCTACCGGTGTGGAAAGTAATGCAGGAACCGAAGATGGCGAGGGGATATTTGTTACCCGCTACATCTTCAAAAGGTAAAACCTTTTGATTTTCGTCAGGCGTGAGTCGTCAGGCGTGAGTATTATAATCCCATAATAACTGTGCTGTAGGACAGAGAATCTGTTGTACAGCACAGTTATTTTTGTGAATAATAGATAAAAAACGTTAAGCCCGAAGGTGGTTGATATGCGTGCCGCACATCCTTTCGCAAATTAAAAT
>DASXWI010000473.1:0-2539 GCA_036503755.1 Saprospiraceae bacterium
ATAAAAAATTGAGGATCACTTGAAGATAGTGCCTGGTACTCAATCATAGCAATATATCCCAATCCTCCTCTCATGATAACAGGCTCTCCCGGATTTGAAAAGTTTTCAAGCGACGTTTCCAGGATTACATTTTCTCCTTCATCCCCTTTGAAGGTATAGTCTGCGAAACCAATAAAATGGCGTTCTTCTACATCAGCAATATCATTTTGATTGTCATCGGTCCATTGCAAAAGATAGATCTGAACAGTTTGACCAGCCATTTCATCCGGATTGTTTACTCCCCATTGGATCGATTGGACTCCAATATCAACTGCTGGTCTGAAATAGTTGCCATAAGCATAAGAAGGAGGCCCTTTCATCGGAAAAACTCCGAATGATGGCGTAAATGAATGCGTGAAACCATCTTCTAAAGCAAAAGTATTTCCACCTGTAGAAAACAAAATCGAAACCTCATTATCCGAGGCATCATAATCCAAAGAATCTTGGGTTAATTCATAAGTCATCCGATAGTCACTAAAGTAACCTGGCAATTCAATCAGTGAAGGAAAAACCTGGTGCTTAATTGAGGAGTCTGGACCAACAGATCCTAAAGCAATTGATTCATTGTAAATCGTGTCCGATGAATTAACATCAATGACGGTGCAATTGAGCATACTGTTTGTGATTGGACATGCTCCAATATTAAATATGTCCGCCAATGCTGCAAAAGGATATGTCTGACTGGATGGAATCTGTGCAAAAGGAGGAATAGCAAAAAAGCGGGATATCATGCTATTTGTACATTCTTGAGGTATGATCTTCACGTCATCAATAGCCCATAAATAATAATTGTCATTATAAATAAACTTGATCTGTATGGAATCATAACCAATAGCACCAGGCATTTGGAATCGCTGGACATCATTAGGAACAAAATCACCATTGACCGGATGTTCTGTATTGATCTCTCGTTCTATCCATTCACTCCATTCACTATCATCATTGCGTGTTCGGTATCCAAAAAAATAGGTGCTTTGGTATTGCCTGATGGCTTGTGTCCAGCTAATGGATAAGCCTGCGACATTCCAATCACCGGAATAGATGACAGGAGAAAACAGCGTATGGCTGCCTGGAGCCGGGCATGGCCCTCCGCCAAAATTGTTTTCAATTCCACCATTATCATTATAATCGCTGTCAACTCCTACAGCACCGTCACATAATGTTGGTGAGCTGATCCCTGCACCAGGAAAAATGTAAGCCCCTTTGTCTAGTAATCCATCAGGAAGATATTTCCATCCTGCATTTGCATTCGAATCAGCAATAGCACAACTTCCATCCGTAGTCCATCCATTTGCTTCAAGGCCACCTCCAAATGTTTCCCACCATAAGTATGGCTCCGCCGATGTGTTCAAAAAAACTCCAATGCGGAATGTTCCTTCTGTAGTTGAATCAGCACCACCGGACCAGATTCTGACTAAATATTCCTGATCGCCCACCAGGCATGCACTTGCAAGTTCAGTTCTATTCAATTCAGGTTCATCGGTCACATAACAGGCTACGAATGGCTCATCGGATGCACAACCTGCATAAACAGCCATCCCAACGCTTGACAAATCAGTTGGGTTTTCCAGGTTGTTGTAATATGCTTTGATCACAATGCCTTCAACAGGCAGATCAGTGGGTGTAGTAAATTTATACCAGATATCATCTGTGTAAAAACTTTGCGAACAAACCGACGTAGGTGTTGTGGAAGCTGTAGCTCCACGCGTATCCCCTTCAACCAATACGGCTTCTGATTCACTATTGGCTAATGCGACTTGGATGGCATTTATACAATCATCATTTGCAGGTTGTGCAACGGCTGCAGAAGTCCATATTGTAAATAGACTTGTGAATAGAAAATTGAAAATACCGAATCGTGTCATTGGTTTATGCTTTTGTCGAATGGTAAAATCGAATTTGTATGGTGTCGGTCCCTGAGCTTGTCGAAGGGTACTGCACGAAGCCCCCTAGTCATTTGCCTCCCTTTTCGCTTGCGAAAAGGCGGTATAAAAAAGGTGGGCCCTTTTTTACACCCTTCGACAAGCTCAGGGACCGTACAGTCTTATTTTACCCTTATTCTAAAGTTACATAGTAAAGATTGAACAAAAATTCAGGAATGCACTTCTGTCCTGCGATTGACAAATCAGGATGGGAAATAAAAAAGGGGATCAGTCACCTGATCCCCTTTTTTAGGATTTAAAAACTTTCGTTTTTATTTAGTCACAATCACTGGTACAGAACGCTGACCGTCGATGGTTTCAACCTGGAGTATATAATTGCCGGATGGCAGATCATTTACACTGATGGTTTCTACATGTTCGGTAATCGTCTGATCAAGTGCTTTGTAGTATACTACACGACCGAGGTTGTCAATCAGTCTGAGTTTTACATCGCTGTATGACTGAGTAAATTCAAGTTTAACCTGAACTTTGTCACTACCTGGGTTTGGAAAGACAGCTATTATCTGATCCGAAGACAATGAAGCAACTCCGTCTATAGGAATGTCTTCGTTTATTAC
>DASXWI010000474.1:0-4606 GCA_036503755.1 Saprospiraceae bacterium
CCCAAATTGTATTGGTGAAAAGCTACATTGAAATGGAAGTCCTTGGCCAGACACTTGATGATGCAGCAGGTGAAGCATTTGATAAATCTGGAAAACTATTAGGTCTTCCCTATCCTGCCGGTCCTATGATTGATAAGTTGGCCCGGGAAGGAAAACCTGTTTATTCTTTTCCTATTCCGCGTATAGACCATCATGATTTTAGTTTCAGTGGTGTTAAGACGGCGATCTTATATTTTCTTCGGGATGAAGTCAGGAAAGATCCTTCTTTCGTGTCAACGCATCTGAATGATATTTGTGCGAGTATACAGCACACCATCGTTGAAATCCTCACCCGCAAATTGGCCTATGCTGCCGAGCAATATGACATTCACGAAGTTGGTATTTCCGGTGGTGTAGCAGCCAACAGTGGCTTGCGAGATAGGCTTACAACATTAGGAAAAGAAAATGGATGGAATCTATACTTTCCTGCGATGCAATACTGCACGGACAATGCAGGGATGATTGCGATGGCGGGTTGGTTTCAGTTTTTAGAAAAACATTTTTCTCCTCTGGATACGAAGCCTTTTGTCCGGGGTATGGATTAAGTGAAGAGTGAAGAATGTCGTTTCGGCAACACTCAACAAACCCATAACTTTTCAAAGGCAATCTGTCAAAACATTGAGCGTAGTTGAAATATCAATTACTGGATCTTAGAGCCTGGTGAAATTAAAATACGGGTCAATTGACAGCTTAAAATTCACGGTCGTTGAGCGTAGTCGAAACAACATATGAGTGGGCTGAATGTATTCGTTACGCAAATCAGAAATTTGCGGACGCACAAGCGTAGGTACAACCTACGCTTAACATGATTGTGTAGGCTTTAGCTTTAATTATGGCACCCCCTTTCAGGGGGCAAAGGGGGTAAAAAAAAGGCGAAGAGTCGCCTCTTCGCCTTACTATTTCAACATTGACCTGAAATTACTTTTTATCAGAATCCATCTCTTCGAACTCTACGTCGGTGACATCACCTTCTGGACCCTTGCCATTTGAAGAGCCTGAAGTATTCCCCTGGTCCTGACCGGCATTCTGTTGACCTGCCTCTTGCTGTGCCTGGTAAATATCCTGGCTGGCAGCTTGCCATGCGGCATTGAGGCTTTCTAACGCCGGATCAATCCGGTTTACATCCCGTGACTCATGGGCGGATTTCAATTCCGCGAGTGCTGATTCGATGGACGATTTTTTATCTGCTGGTATCTTGTCGCCGTAATCTTTCAACTGTTTGTCCGTCTGGAAGATTAAAGCATCTGCTGTATTTATTTTTTCTGCTTGTTCGCGGGCAAGACGATCCGTTTCTGCATTAGCATCTGCCTCTGCTTTCATCCGTGCGATCTCTTCCTTTGACAAACCTGTACTGGCTTCGATACGAATCGATTGTTCTTTTCCGGTGCCTTTATCTTTTGCCGATACACTCAGGATACCATTGGCGTCGATATCAAAAGATACTTCAACCTGTGGCATACCTCTCGGTGCCGGTGGAATTCCATCAAGGATAAATCGTCCGATAGGCCTGTTATCTTTTGCCATCTTACGCTCACCTTGAAGAATGTGAATCTCTACTGAAGGCTGGTTGTCAGAAGCCGTGGAATATACTTTTGATTTCTTGGTAGGAATCGTACTGTTTGCTTCGATCACAACATCATAAATTCCACCCATCGTCTCGATACCCATTGAAAGCGGTGTTACATCCAGGAGCAATACATCTTGTACATCTCCACTGAGTACACCACCTTGAATGGCCGCACCGATAGCAACAACTTCGTCAGGGTTTACACCTTTGCTTGGTTTCTTACCAAAGAACTCTTCTACCGCAGCTTGAATACGAGGTATACGAGTAGAACCACCCACGAGGATGATTTCATCAATTGCTGTTTTCGCAATTCCTGCATCTCTGATCGCATCTTCACAAGGACGAAGTGTACGTGCTACTAGTTCTGCAGAGAGTTGTTCAAATTTTGCTCTTGTCAATTTGGTGTCAAGGTGCTTAGGCACACCATCCACTGCAGTAACATATGGCAAAGTGATGCTTGTCTCTGTACCACTTGATAATTCAATCTTCGCACGCTCAGCAGCTTCTTTGAGACGTTGTAGAGCCATCGGATCTTTTCTCAGATCAATAGCTTCTTGTTTCTTAAACTCATCTGCCAACCAATCGATGATCACCTGGTCAAAGTCATCACCACCAAGGTGTGTGTCACCATTGGTAGATTTTACTTCAAATACACCATCACCAAGTTCAAGAATGGAGATATCAAATGTTCCTCCACCTAAGTCATACACTGCGATGGTCATATCCTTATGCTTTTTGTCAAGGCCATAAGCCAGGGCAGCAGCAGTAGGTTCGTTGATGATACGGCGTACGTTAAGGCCGGCGATTTCACCAGCTTCTTTTGTAGCCTGACGTTGAGAGTCATTAAAGTAAGCAGGTACAGTGATGACTGCATCTTTTACTTCCTGGCCCAGGTAGTCTTCTGCCACCTTCTTCATTTTCTGAAGGATGATTGCTGAAATTTCCTGAGGTGTGTATTGACGTCCGTCGATATCCACTTTAATAGTATCATTTGGACCGCCTTTCACAGGGTAGGTTACCCTTGAGGCTTCTTTGGTTGATTCACCAAACCTGGCACCCATAAATCGCTTAATAGAATAAACAGTACGGCGTGCATTGGTAATGGCCTGTCTCTTAGCTGGATCACCCACCTTACGTTCTCCATTGTCAAGGAAAGCGACAATAGAGGGCGTTGTTCTCCTGCCTTCATCATTGGAAATTACGGTAGGCTCGTTACCCTCAATGACTGCTACGCAGGAGTTGGTGGTACCCAGGTCGATTCCGATTATTTTACTCATATCTCTTTTCGTTTTTTAATGGCTAATGCTGTTTTCTTAAATATGTATAACCCTTCTGATCAAGGCTTATGCCATGCGGAATTCAGGCACTTTTTTATGCCAAAACAGCCATAAAATGGGAGATTGTGACAGCCAAAGCAAGAATAACTGCCAATAAGGCAGGCCTTTTCAAAAGAAGTGTGGCAGGTGAAGGATATGGACCTATTGGAAATTGAGGTCCTCAGTAATACTTCCGTTTCTAAGACTATCCAATGATTGACTATTCAAGGAGTAATCCATATTATCGGAAAAATTGCGGGAGGTAAAAAGACCTTTCCCTTCCGACAGATTGGTATACTCCGGAAAATCCTGGGTGCTGGTAATGCCATCATTGGCCAAGGCTACCTGGATATAATCCTGGAGCTCTTTTCCTCCACACCAGATGATGATATCGATGCTTTCAAAAAGCCTGGTTGCAGTGGGATCCACATCAATATGGGCAGCCACCGAATTATAAAACTCAACCCCATCCATTTTATAATCATTATCCAGTAGGCTATTGGCAACGGTCCACTTGACGGATTTAGCTACATAGATATCTGAGGTCGCCGGAGACTTTTCGAGGTAGTTAAATCTCATCTGAATGTCAAACACACCGGCATCAGCCATCTCATTCCACATAAAGGTGAAAGTGACATTTGTTTTAAAATTAAGTGATGCCCCAAGGGAAGGAACACGAATGACGGGTTTAGGCAAAATGATGGTTTCTGCTGTAACCTCTTGTGTTTGTTCGCCTCTGTCCAGGATGAATTCATATTTCTCTCCCACCATCAGGTTAACCTGGTTCTCTTTGATTTTATACAGATAGTTAGGTACTTCTGCAAAAACACCATCCTTACGCGGGTATCCTTCATTCGTTCCATCCACCCTTTGCAGAGTATACTCCTGGTTGGTGGCAACACGGCGCAGTTTTACGACAGCATTATCATAATATAGGGAATCAGGGATCCTCGCGATATCCAGGGCTGAAGTAGTTGGATCCAGGTATGCCTTTTCCACCCGGATATAGATGGCTGTGTCAGCCTTAGAGACAAATCCCCAGACGATCGGAATATCCTTCCATTTGTCTGTGACAACCAATTCATTATCGCAAGCGGTAAATAGAAAACCTGTAAAAAGCAGCCCAAAAATCCATTTCATGCCGCAAAAATAGCCTTTTATGCCAACCCAGCCCATGAAAACGGGATAAATGAAAGGCTGCCGCTAAAAGTGGCTGTATTAGGGTGTCGGGTTTATCTTTGATCCAGATTTTCACCTTCTTACAGATTCAAAGCTATGTCGGTACACAGCAAAGCAAAAAGGATAACCACCCATACCATCGCTGAAATGAAAGGCGCCGGAGAAAAAATCGCCATGCTCACCGGGTATGATTTCTCCATGGCAAGGATCCTGGATGACGCTGGTATTGATATTATCCTTGTCGGAGACAGTGCCTCCAATGTGATGGCAGGGCATGAAACAACACTTCCTATCACTCTTGACCAAATGATCTATCACGCTTCTGCGGTGGTCAGGGCTGTGTCTAAAGCCTTAGTTGTGGTGGACCTACCTTTTGGAAGTTACCAGGGAAACAGCAGACTGGCCCTGGAATCATCAGTCCGCATCATGAAAGAATCCGGTGCTCATGCCGTTAAGTTAGAAGGTGGTGAAGAAATAGGGGAATCCATAAGCCGGATCCTTTCTG
>DASXWI010000475.1:0-2483 GCA_036503755.1 Saprospiraceae bacterium
GATTACTACCACAGGTACTTATTCTGTCACACTGGATGACGGATGCCTGGCTACGACAGATGAAATCGATGTCATTGTCCTGGATCCCCCTTCTCCATTTGACCTTGGTGAAGATGTATTTCTATGTTTAGGTGAGGAATTACTAATTTCCTTCGATCCGGCCCTGGGTGATTTTCTATGGCAGGACGGTAATACTTCTTCCACATATACCGTACAATCAGGCGGTACGTATGTGCTGACGATAAGTAATATGTGTGGATCTGAAACAGACGAAATTGTAATCTCAGACCTTGAAGTCCCCGAGGTGGAAATCGGACCTGATGAGCAGGTTTTATGTGATGGCGATATTCTTGAAATTGAAATTGATGAAGACTTAGGTGAAATATTATGGAATGATGGCAGCTCCGAACCCAATTACGAAATTACTTCGGCCGGAGTCTATACTGTATTTGTAACTAATCAATGCGGCACGGGAAGTGACCAGATTTCGGTTTCTATAGTTGATCCACCTGTTGTTGAATTAGGCCCGGATCTCATTTTATGCGGAAATGAAACAGTCGTATTGACAACACCTCCGGTATTTGGCAATTACACCTGGCAGGATAATTCTACTTCAGATACATTCCTGGTCACCTCACCTGGCATTTATGCTTTATCCATAACCAACTTTTGTGGAACTGCGACTGATGACGTTGAGATCAATTATACTTCGTTGGTCGTGCCACCAGGGTTTGGACCAGATGTCAGCCTGTGCCCTGGTGAACAAATCATCCTCTACGCTAACAACCCTGGAGCGAATTATTTATGGCAGGATTTATCTACTGCTGATTCACTGCTCGTCAATACGTCCGGTACATATACACTGCAGGTTTCAAATACATGTAACCAGGAGGCAGATACAATTGTAGTCACTGTCAATGATAGTCCTCCGCAGATAGATTTACCTACCCAGGTCAGTTTATGCCAGGGATCTACGGTGACACTCGATGCTTCCATCGGCGGAGTAACCTATTTATGGAATGATAATTCACAGAACCAACAATTGGTTGTATCAACTCCAGGTACGTATAGTCTTACAGTAAGTAATTCATGCGGCATGGATGTCGACACTGCTATCATTCTCGATGGTGGGCCTGCGCCATTTGTTGATTTAGGAAATGATATTGATATCTGCCCTGGTGATATGGTAACATTGACACCCATAAATTCAGATGTCACAACATGGCTGTGGCATGATGGTTCTACTTCTTCTGATTTTGTAGTTACATCCAGTGGCCTTGTTGCTGTACAGACATCAAATGCTTGCAGCACTTCAACTGACACCATGATGGTCAATTTGCTTCCTGCTACTCCTCCACTCGACCTTGGCACGGATACTTCGATTTGCGTTGGCGAATCTTTTACACTTTCAATCAATACGCCCGGCGTTACTATTCTATGGCCCGATGGATCAACAAACACCTCCTACAATGTAAATGGACCTGGTCAAGTGTATGCAGCGATCAGTAATAGCTGTGGTCAGTCATTTGACACAATGCTGGTAAGTGCTTTGCCTGACGTTCCTGCCTTAAATCTTGGACCTGATCAATCTTTATGTCCCGGGGAACTGATCACCTTCAATCCAGGAATTCCAAATGTGAATTACTTATGGCAAGATGGTTCGACCGCTAACAATTATCAAACCACCCAAGAAGGAACTATTATACTATCCATCTCGAATAATTGTGGTGTCACAACGGATACTGTAGAGATCATCGAAAGCACGCAAGGACCTCAGGTAGATTTAGGGCCTGATGTTCAAGTTTGTGAGGGTGAAACTGTCACTATACTTTCAGGCATATCCGGTGTCAACTATTTGTGGCAGGATGGTTCAACCAATCCTGATTATACTACAGCTCAATCAGGTACATTCATTTTACAAGTCAACAACAATTGTGGTACCGACTCGGATACCCTTTTAGTTGACATCTCCGGTGTACCCCCCACACCGGCTTTAGGGCCGGACACTACTTTGTGTGAAGGGATTACATTAAACTTAATTTCTACTGCCAACCCGGAAACTACTATTGAATGGCAAAATGGATCATCCTCTCCTGCATTTACTGTTACCACTGCTGGTACATTTATTCTTTCCGAATCAAACCGATGTGGAGATGCAGCAGATACATTGATAGTAGCTTATCTCGAAAAGCCAGATCCTTTTTCATTGGGAGCTGATACAACACTTTGTCCCGGTGAGTCTATTCTCCTCACTGTTCCTACGACTGCGTTTGACATCGAATGGCAGGATGGAAGTAATCAAACAAGCTTTGTAGCGGATGCAGCTAATACTTATTCCTTACAACTAAGCAATGATTGTGGTGTAGTCAGTGATGCTATCCAGGTAGATTATAACAACCTTGTACCCCAACTCAACCTAGATGCAACAATTCCGTGGTGCGAAGGTGATATCTTCACGTTAGATGCGTCACAACCTTTTATAG
>DASXWI010000476.1:0-20737 GCA_036503755.1 Saprospiraceae bacterium
GAATGCAGCCATTAAAATCGCACCGGATTATACAGCGGGGAAAGTATTGGGATTAATTAAAGAAGCGTTAATCGAAAACTTTTCCTTTGAATCCAGGGATTTTGGACAGCAAGTGACCCCAAGTGATGTCGTATCGATTATTCATGACATCACTGGTGTTGTTGCAGTTAAACTTATGATATTAGGGGGACAAGACCCGTATACCATAGCGCATTTTTCTTTGATATCTGAAGTAGCCCGCTGGTCAGGAAACACTATTCTACCCGCAGAGTTGATGCTTATTGATCCCAATCAAATCACACTGAGTATCTGGACAGATGAAAATTGACAGCCAATATCTGTACAATCTATTGCCGGGTTATTATCGGGTGATCGACGATAGTCAAGGCTTGCCTCTCAAGGCTTTATTAGAAGTCATGGCTCGTGAAGGGGCAGTCGTAGAAGATCATATCGCTCAGTTGTATGAGAATTGGTTTATTGAAACATGTGAAGAATGGGTAGTGCCTTATATCGGTGATTTACTGGGTGTCAAAAATATCAATGAGATTGAAGGTGCGCTTTTCAGCCGCAGGGCATATGTAGCCAATACATTGGGCTACCGAAGAAGGAAAGGAACAGCTCCTATACTGGAACAACTGGCATTAGATGTTACTGGTTGGCGGGCAAGAGTGGTCGAATTTTTCCATTTACTTGGAACCAATCAACATTTGAATCACGTCAGGAATTTCAGCACGATCACACCTGATTTACGACAGATGAATTCACTGGATCTTCTCAATTCTCCTTTTGAATCCATCACTCACAATATAGATGTGGGACGTATTTCGAAAGGACTCGGTCGATACAATATTTCAAATCTTGGCATTTTCCTTTGGAGATTGCAGGCTTATCCCATTAAGCGCGGGGATGCGAGGTTTATACCTTTTCAAACCGGTATGCTTGGGGATGGATATACATTTAGTCCACTTGGACTCGATACGCAGTTATTCAATTTTCCGCAAACCGAAAAAGCCATCACTCACCTCGCAGAAGAAATTAATGTACCCGCTCTATTACGGAGAAGAGGATTGCATGATGAGCTGGAAAGGGCCAGGCAAGCTGTTGCTGATGGCAATTCTCCAGATTATGAATTTCTAAGTGGAGAATTTCCTGCATTCCAACTTTATCTCAATGGAAATACTACTCCGATTCCTCTTACTGAAATTGTCATTTGCAATCTCTCAGAATGGAAACCAGCACCATTGACCAAGACCTATAAAAAACTTGAAGCCGATGGTTCGATTTCATCCATAACATTACCAGTGACCGCAGCAGTTGATCCTATTTTAGGCCGAATCACATTTAGTAATCCTGCAAATGTTCAAAGTGTCATTGTGGATTATCAATATGGGTTTGCAGGTGATGTCGGAGGAGGCCCATATGATCGCAAATCATTTTTGAAAAAAGAAAATTCAGCAGACGGTTCAATTGTTTTACGATCAGCAGATCCTAATCTGGCCGATTGGCACGTAGGTGTAAGCAAAGACAAAATTGCTGTTGCGGGTGAAACCATCCACACTACACTTCAGGCTGCGATATCGGAATGGAACAGTCTTGGACAAAGCGTACAATCCGGATTAATTACCATCATGGATAACCGGACGTATGATGAGTCCGCTTCCGGTATAGTGAGCATTCAAATTGGAGAAGGAAAATCTTTATTCATAGTTGCTGCGGACTGGCCAGAGATTGAAATATCAGGAGTCAAGTCCAGGCGTCATGGAAATTTTAATCCCGAAAATGTACGACCTCATTTTATGGGCGATTGGGAAATCGAAGGAACTGCAGGAACCGGTTCTCAAAATGGAGGCAGCTTGCTTATCGACGGAATATTGTTGGAAGGAAAGATTTCAGTTCTACCTGGTAACCTGGAAAATTTTGAAATTCAAAATGCAACCCTGGTGACATACGGTGGGGGACTTGAAGTTGCTGCACAGGATGGGGTTGCCAATTTTTCATTGCTTCGAAGTATTAGCGGACCAGTACGGGTTAGTTCACCAGGAGCTTATGTTCATCTCAAGGATTGTATTGTAGATGTAAAAAACGACATAGCCATTGACGTTTCCGATGGACAATTAGCTATTCAATCCAGCACGATTTGGGGCATGGTGACTTCGCAAACGCTCGATGCAGAAAATTCAATTTTCAATGACCTGCTGGATATCGAGCGAAGACAAACGGGATGTGTCCGCTTTTCTTTTGTGCTCCTGGATTCATTATCACCTCGTCGATATCGATGCCAACCTGAACTGGAAATACAGACCCGGATCAAGGAGGCTGAGATCAATGGGCCCATTTCAAACTTGCAAAAACAACTTATCCGGGAACAAGTGATCAACAAGGTATTTCCAATTTATACAGCCAATGAATATGGCCATCATGCTTACGCCCAATTGAGTGAACCCACTCCAATAGAAATCACAACTGGTGGTGAAAATGGAGCAGAGATGGGCGTTTTCAATTTTCTACAACAACCACAACGAGTGGCTAATCTTCAAATCGTGTTAGACGAATACCTGCGTTTAGGCCTCGAGGCCGGAATAATTTACGTGACTTAAAATGCATTGGTTATGAAAGGCGACTTCAGCCGGTATACCGGACTCAAAGCCAAAAGAAAACACTTTAGCGGTGTTTTGAAACAACAAGGACGTGTCCAATTGGATTCTGATTGGAATGAACTGGTTTCGATTGATGCGCATCAATTAAAGACGCGAACGATCGATGCCATCGGTATGACAGGTGCACCTATTCATGACAGTGGTTTTCAGATTTTACATCCGGGAAATGGTCTGACCGATTTATTTATCACTGCGGGCAGAATGTATGTAGGAGGTTTACTGTGCGAGACCAGTCCGTGTTCCAAATTACCTATTACGTCTTTTATTTCCGGTACTGAAATAGGTTTGGATGATTTGCAAATTGATGGAATCAAATTGCAATCGGGACAGTGGGTACACCTCAGATCAAAGGAGAATCCAGTCGGACTGATCACAAAAATTTCAACGGTCAAGACAAGCTCCCTGGTTTTGGGTACTAGTATATCTTCTTTCAATGGAAATACTGATCCTGTGTTGACGAAAATCACATTGTTCAGTCAGCAAGCAGATTTCCCAAATGCAGGCCCTTACATTGCTGTTGCAGGCCAAAAAGACATTGTCTACCTCGATGTTTGGGAAAGGCACCTTACTGCGATTGAAGATCCTGACTTACGCGAAGTAGCCTTGGGTGGTCCAGATACAGACACCCGCACAAAAGTCATCGCGCAAGTAAAAGTGCTTCCTAATGTTGGAGATGTTACTTGCAGTAGCGTGATTTCAAAATGGAATGATCTGATCAAAGCCCCAAATGGCAGACTGACTACAAGCCTTAAAGATGCTACTGTTCCCGACACACCTTGTGAATTAGGAGAGAGCGGGGGATTTCACGGATTGGAAAACAGGTTGTATCGTGTTGAAATTCATGATCTCGATACTGCCGGCCAAGCCACTTTCAAATGGTCACGAGATAATGCAGCCTATGCCTATGGTATCAGTGAATTTTTTGAAGAATCAGGAGGAAGTGTATTTCAAATCAATCTCACACAAAACGGAAAGGATAAATTGCTAAAGATCCAACCGCAAGATTGGATTGAAGTATCTGGTGATGAAACTGATCTGGATACCAACACCACGGGCACCTTAGCCCAGGTGCTGAAAGTGGAAGGTAACTTGCTAACACTTGATACTGATGTCTCAGCACACAAAGATGAACAACATGCAAAGGTAAGACGATGGGATATCAGTGATCAACGGCCTGATGTATTAACGTCTATCGTTATTGGGACAAAATTTGAATTGGAAGATGGCGTCGAAATCACTTTTACTGGAAGTGAATTCAGGTTAGGTTCATATTGGCAATTTGCCGCAAGAACATTGACGGGCACAATTGAACTCCTGGAGAAGGAAGCCCCGATGGGTGTGCATCATCACTTTTGCAAGTTGGCTGTGCTGACAGGATTGACAAACAATAATATATCTATAGAAGATTGCAGACCGGTGTTTCCACCTCTAACAGAATTACCAGAGTCTGGAGATTGTGATTGTTGTACGATAACCATTTCCCCAAAACCCGATTGGTGGGGCATCTTTAATACATTCATTGAAAACCAGGATATCCACATCTGCTTTGAGCCTGGTGAGTATATTTTAGAAAAAACGCTCGAGATAAAATCGTTAGGGAATATTATCATGACTGGAGCCGGCAAAGGAAGCCACATCGTTATAAGGAATCAGGAAGCAGCGCTTCGTTTTATCAATTGTAAAGATGTTGTTCTTCGTGACCTAATGGTACAGAGCCTGGCCTCCCATGAAGAAGTTGAAGAACATTTGTTAAATGGCGCTGTCACCATTTACGATTGTCAAGATGTAGTCCTTGAGCAAATGACTTTAATCTGTGCCCATTCGAATTCGACGCAACGTGAAGCTACCTGTCTTACAGTACGGTACAGCTCATCAGTAGAAAATGAGAAAAATCCAATTCCAAAAAAAGTCAGCCTGCAGCACAATGAATGTATTGTTGGTGCTTTTCAAACCGGTATTCTAGTGATAAATGCGGCGTTCTCACATATCGAAGGCAATCGTGTGGTGCCTTTAGTCTATGCCCCAAAGGGAATTATATACCAGGGAATCGTTGTGGCTGGTGACCAAGGTCGCCATATTGTAGTTCGTGATAATTTGGTTGAAGGGGTACTTCAAGGAATTCATTTAGGTTTCAGCAATGAAAAACTGAATACCAAAGATGAATTTCAACAAGCCGATACGATTCAAATCACAGGAAATCATATACAGGTATTGTTTCTCAACCGGGCTATGGGCGAATTTCCCCGTCATGGAATCTTCGTTGGAAACTCAAACAGTATTCTCGTAAAGGACAATTACATTCTTCTCATTCGTGGTCAACGTATCGGTGGAGAATTTCATGGCATTGAGATCATTGGTCATTGGGGACGAAGAATGATTGTTTCCCAAAATCATCTTGATGGTGATTTCCGAAAATTTGGAATTATTGTGGATGCTTTCCCGGTATTCCCCAATCAGCCGCTTTGGCTTGTATCTGAGAATGTTGCTAAAGTTCAAGCCAATGATCCCCAGGTGATCCTTCGTGACAACGTATAGAGGTATCACTCAACCATCGTGTCAACTGTCATCATGCAAAGGCAGTTAAATCCTCCCGTCCTTACTTCACAACCTGTCAGTGCTAAAACTGCCTCGAATACATCATTCAGCACAGTACTGAAAAAGCCGAAGGCGAATACTCAAACATCATTACACAATTTCGCGAGGATGCCTATTCATGCTCTATCGCCAGGAATCGTTCAGCCAAAACTCAAGGTCAATATACCTGGTGATCATGCTGAAATGGAAGCGGACCATATAGCGGATAAAGTGGTGAGCCAACCTGATCAGTCAAAAGGGTTAAAAGAAAATGTCGGTCCCGGCGTTTCGCAAAGTGGTGGGTTTGAGGCACCACCTGCTTTCAACCATGTTCTACGTACACAGAAGAACAACGGCACGCCTATGCCTCCAGGAGTAACCTCTAAAATGAATCGTGCGTTTGGATTTGATTTTTCATCAGTGCGTATTCATGCTGATTCCAAATCCGCAAAATTGAGTGATAGTATTCAGGCCAGAGCTTTTACACATGGACAGGATGTGTATTTCAATCGTGGTGAATACAATCCTGGCCAAACAGAGGGCTCCAAGCTTTTGGCACATGAATTAACTCATGTTGTACAACAAACTTCTACCGGATCAATGCAAGGTGGACCACCTCAGACTATCCAGCGCTCTATTGGCGGATTTTTCGGAAATCTATGGCGATCCATAGCCACCATTTTTGTCGATGAACCTGATTATGATGACAAAACGTTGACGGATTACCTGGCTGTTTTAGATAGTGCTAAGATTGAAGGTGATTTTGACAGTGATAATAAAGCAAGGGTTGTCGTTAAGCAGTGGAAAAAAGGAAAGCGCAATATCACGCGATCACAAAAAGTATGGTTGATTCGGGAAATGTTGGATGGAGCTACTGGCGATGACGATGAGAACGCCATTCTTGATATTCTTAAAGGTTCCCCAGGCGAAATGACGTATATCTTAAACTTTGTCACTCCAAAACAATTGCGGGAAGATTTTCATGGATCCGAATTTAAGGAGCTGGATAAGATGTTGAAAGAATGGGAAAAACGAACTGGCGGTGCCAAAGCGGAAGATGTCAATCCTACGGATATGACTTTAAAAACCAAGGATGAGTTGTTGGGAGATGGAACTGAAGAAAATCCAGGATTAACCCTTGGCGAATTTGAATCCTATATCAAACAACAAGCTAATTGGTTTACTGAAGACACGCTTAAAGCTGATGAGTTTATACGTAATAAACTTTGGGATGCTTCTGTCCTTATAACAGAAGGGAATCATACGCGTGACTCACTCGGCGATCTCAAATTGGATGATGTGGTGAAAGGCAATGAGGATGATTTAAAGTTTTTAAGCATCTACGCTGAAGGTGCAAAAGAAGGTGCCCAAACCGTCCAGATCAAACGACATCTGGATGATATGGAAAAAGCGATCAAACTTGGAGAGGCCATGAAAACACTTAAGTCCTTCCTCCCTGGTGTAATCATTCAGGTTGCCATTAATGAATCTATGCTTCATCAGTTAGTGGATAAAGACCTGATGAATGAACTCATAAAGTATTACAAAGAATGGGAGCCTACTTTTGAAAATTCTAAAGAGGGGAGTTCTATAATAGACTTACTCGAAGAGGGAGTTTCTACATATAACGAACTTAAATGGTGGATGCGTGATTTACACATTGTTACGAAAGCAACAAGATTAAAATTGTTGGATAACATCAAGGAAAAATCCCGACCAAAACCATTGCTTCTTGTCTTAATGAGTGCAATAGATCATAATACTGCTTTTTTACAGGGAAGGAAACTAGAAGAAGCAATCCTCAATACCAAAAACCTGGCCTTGCTTCTGCAAGGTCAAAAATCACTGAAGGAATTCGAAACAAAAGCAAATATAATAGCAGATATATATGGCTTGAAACCTGATGCTAAATCAAAAGGTCAAATCGGGCAGATCATCATAGCAGGTCATGGAAATGCAAATTTAGTTGAACTTGCCTCCAGTGGTAAAAATCCACGAAAGGAACAAGCGAAAAAAGGTGAGTTTTATGTGGATTATGATAAGGAAAACTTATCTCCAAAATCAGAAGGAGATATGTCTGAAGTATTGATTGACAGTTTACTAAAGAGAATGGATCCTAAGGATGCCCGTATCGTATTCGCTGGTTGTCTTGTAGGCTCACATTATACTCCTTCTCCTGATGAATTACGGGATACCAAGAAAGCTGCTAAGGTTATTGAAAAATCAATAAAAGAAAATCCTAATCTGCGCGATATTGTCTATCAAAGAATGAAGAAATTGAACATTACTGGCGAAGTACAGGCCGGAAGAGGTAGTGCAACATTCCGGGATTTCAAGGTGGATGCGGATGGAAAAGCTATGATAAGTTCCGATAAGGATCCTAAGCTGGGTGGAAGCGTTGAGGAATATGTGCAATCGGGAGTTGAACCAGAAGGTGCACTCCGGGCAGCAGTAGAAACATGGTGGAGTAAAGGAGCGAAATGGACGACTGATGCCATGAAGAAATATATCGAGGATAAAAAGGATAATAAAGATTGGTGGCCAACTATTACCAGGGCTGCATACGAAGTGTCTCTAATGAATGTCAGTAAGGATGGAAATGTCGATCCTGCATTCCTGAGTGAACTTTCGCATAGAGTGTCTGGATGGCTTGACGGTCAATGGGAACACGAATTCGGTGCTGCCAAATTGGATAAGAGTTTAAAGCCAACTGAACGGGAATTGGTCTTTAATGCCATGCTGAAATCTAATCATGGTGACCTGAATTCGTTTGTCAAAATTGTAATCTTCCAGGTATGGGCTAAAACAGATGCAACTAAAGCAGCACTCTTATTAGATACTATTGACAAGGATACTTTCCTTAAAGAAGAGAGACTGACTAAATTATTGGATCAGAATTATGTTGATCCCCTCTTGCCAACACTAATGGTTGTTGCAGATCCTGTAAATCCAACGCAAGGTCAGTTGAAACTTGCTCTTGCAATAGCTGCTACACGAGGTACCGGTATGCCCGGATCGGTCAAAAAACTACTGAAGGATGCTGCAGGAAACAAGAAAACAACCAATTTTCCAGCACCTCTTAAAGTGAATGAGTTTCTCGAAAAAACCCTTGAAATTACGATCCTTAACCACATTGATCTTGCTCCCGGAACAACATCAGAAACTCCATCAGCGCCAGAACCATCTAAAGATCCAAAAGCCCCACCCAAATTTGCAAATGATGCAAATGCTGATCTGGATGCCGACAAGAAGAACGAATCTTTAGTCACCGTCAAACCCGTCAAATTTGTACTGCGCGCCGATTCACCCGTATGGGATAAAGCTTCTATGAAATCAAATGTCATAGCCACCTTAAAGAAAGGAACCGTTGTCCGAGTAGCAGGCACTTTCGCCGGCTGGGCCATGATAGATCTTGGGGGCAAACCAGCCTTTGTAGATCTTACTCTCGTAGCCGAACTGAAATAAATCTTCTTTATAGCATCTTCGAAGCTTATCTTGGATATGATGACTGCTAACCAAATCCATTCAAAATTTATACTTGGCCCTCTTCAGCCAATTCCTGGCCTTGAAGGAGAACGATTAATAGTGTCTGGTTCGCATATCGGTGTAGTGAGCTCAAGTGAAGGCAGATGGATGCGAGGAACTGAAATCAAAAAATTAAATCTCCCACAGGTAAATACAAAGTTTGCACGATGGACTTCAGATGGAAGAGAGATTGGTGTTGGAACTGGAAAAATCACAGTGGATGAAGCCATGTGGAAATCTTTTCCTAAGCTTACACAATTAGATGAATATGCACCACCAGGAGTGAAACATACAACGATATCATCTGTTTGCTGGAACGATCATGTAAGCTATGCTATCGTGGTAGTTAATACGATTGATGAAGCTGGAACAACATCTACGTCGAAAGAAATACGTTTATTCGATGCGAATCAAAATACTTTTCGATTTACAAGGTTGTTTGATCAACTCGGGGAAGCCATTATAGTTGGAGATCATGTGGTGGAACTTACAGAAACCATTACGGTCTTGAATTTCTCCGGAGAAGAAATCGCCAAATTGCCGGTCTCTAGAACAAGACCATACCGTGTATCCTGGGATCTTGAATCCATGCATATGGCCATCCTCGATCATGATTGGCATATCCGACTTGTTAATCTTGAGCAATGGAAAGTGATTGCTGAGTGGAAGGGAATGTTCAAGGATGTATCGATACATCGAGATCATTTGATCGCTTTGGATTTGGAAAATCAACTGCACGCTGCCTGTATTCAAAGTCATACACTTGAAGCGAAAGGAATTGTAGCAACCGGATTATTGGTAAACCAGATTGCAATCGGTGAGGATGATCATCTCTACCTGATGGGTTCAGGGCCTGTTGCTGTACACAAGACCAGGTATTCTATTTCATGTACCGAGTGACGCCTTGTTTGTCAAGTTGAAATCATTACGTGAACTTATTATTCCCCAGCCTTTCATCGCCCTTTTCGGCTCAGGCCCATCCATTGAAGAATTAACCCAAGAGGATTTGGAGATGATCAAGGCTCATGCTTTCGTTATCACCCTGAACTATGCTCCCATACAATTAAAGGGTCACCTCAATATCTGGTCCGATCGCAATGTCTCCGATTTTCTTGAAACGCATTATCTACATCATCCGAAAGAATGTCTCCTGCTCGCGCAGGAAGGACGTGTTGGTGCTTCGCTCCAGGGCAAGGTAGATTATTGGTTCAATCGCAAGGCTGAAAAACTACAAGGCAACTTTACCATAGTATGGGCTCTCCAACTATTGAAAATATATTTTCCAGGAAAAAGAATTCTCCTCTTCGGCGTTGATCTTTATGTAGAAAAAAAGGAGAAACTAAAATGGTATGATCGCTATACCGATTTCGATCGAAAAAGAAGAGGAACCCAGTACAAAGCAGAACCTAAACTGCAACAGTGCGGTACCGAACTCACAAGGCTCATTCCTCCGGAAAATATTTACAATTGCAATCCGAAAAGCCGATTGCACCATTTTCAAAAGAAAAACTGGAAGGATGTCTTCAAATTAAAAATTCTGCATTTCGCTTCTTCACCTTTAGCAGGTGCTCCGGTTCACCTGAGTCAAATTCTAAATCGTTATACCCTTTGCGAAAGTAAATCCATCTTACTCCATCCATTTCTACATCAGGACTTGATCAACCTGAAATGGGACTATGACGAGGTCAAGCCAAATATATCTCAATTGGAGGAAGCCTATGCCTGGGCAGATCTTGTCCATTATCATGGTAGACCTCCTCATCGCATGGTGCATGGTAAACCAAATGTCCTTCAGTATCATTCCGAGCCCCAAGGATACAAGCCTGGTATTACTCATGCGGAATTCAATGATCGCAAGTTAGTAGTAGCCCAATATCAACCTCGCTTCTATGCAGATGCTTATATCGTACCAAACCTGATTGACATATGGGACGATCGGTTTCGTCCTGGAAATAAATCATCAGATCGCATCCGCATTTTCTATTCATGGGCCTCGGAAACAAAAACCAGGTTTGGTAATAAAGGAAGCAAGGAAACTATCGGGATCCTAAAGAGAATCCAGCAAGCATTTCCAAACGAAGTTGAGATAGAGATTCTGCACAATGCACCCTATACACAATGCTTAGCTGCCAAGCAAAAAGCTCATATCTGCATAGACGAATGCATCACTGGAAGTTATCATCTCCAGTCTCTCGAAGGATGTGCGATAGGAGCAGTTACGTTTAATAATACTGATGATACCACATTTTCCTTTATGCAACACACTAGTGGTTGCCCGAATCATCCCTTTTTCAAAACAAATCTCGCACACCTTCCGGAAGGAATAAGGCAGTTGATTCGTAATCGTGATATCCTCCAAGAAAAAGGATTGAAATCGAGATCATGGATGGAAACCAATTGGGATCCACGCAAATTGATTTTCCGGTATATCCATGCATATTTCAATATTGTCTTTCATAACAAGATTGAAAATAGAAAACCTACACTTCACTTGACTGGAAAACAATCCAAACCCCAAAATGTAAATGGTAAAACCACAATGACAAAAGTGAATGGAACAACACTAGTTCCAAAAATTATTAAACCGGGTACAAGTAAAGCATATGGAAATCCTATTCCTCCGGAACAATCCATTGTGAATTTACACCAACAATTCTGCGGACGGGACATTTACATTTTTGGCACAGGTCCTTCCTTAATGAAGCAGAATGCTGAAAACTTCCGGGATAAGATTTGCCTGGGCATCAATTTTGCATTTGAAGTGCTTCCGGTCATGACGTATGTCATGGTACACGACGTCGAAACGTATGAGATCATCCGGAAGATCATTGACAACCGCAAATTGATTTTGTCGGAGACGTTGGTAAACCAATCATCAACATTGCCAGGCCATGGCCACCTGCCACATCGCATCCCGGTACAGAATGATCAGGCCTGGATATACCCAATCCAGGACCCTTACGAAAAGAACATCAACAATAAAAAGCTGGACCTTCAAAAGGAGGCTTCTATCTATACGTGGTCAACCACGACACATTCCGCAATCCACCTTGCAGCCTATATGGGTGCTAAAAATATTTATCTGATTGGAGTAGACTATATGCCCTACCCCAATGGCAAGATGCATTTTGACACCAGGCATAGCACAACTTATGCACTACAAAAATGGAACAAGAATCTAAAACATTCCCAAGGGGATGAATGGCTACAAAAAAAATTGGCGGAAAACGGAATTAACCTTAAAAACATGAGCTTATTAAATGTAGATACCCCAGTAAAGCAACCTGCCAAGCAATCTCACGTTGACGGAACATTTTCCGGGTCGTATGTAAACGGTATTGGAAAGGCCCTCAACGTTTCTAAATCTGAAGACAGGTCAATGCTGTTAACACAATTGTTTGGTTGCCCACTTATTGGCACTTTTAATATACGTACGACTGAAAACACTGATCATATTGCACCTGTTATCGTTCAGGATATTCACAAATTCAATTTTGTCAGAATCAGTTTACCAGACGGTCAATATCGTTACGGATGGTGTTATAGGTTTGTTGGATCCAGTCAGAAAGCAAATATCCTGGAAGTTTATAGCAAGGAGAAATTACCAGATGCATTTAAAATGAACGAGTTGAAAATTGATTTTTTTTCCAGGTGGCCGCCTGAAAAGATTCTTGAATGGCAAAAAGGCAAATACTGGTTCCAGGGATTTTCATGGCTACCTGAGCAAAGGGCTGATTCACTACTACTTTGGAATTATATGAAAAATGAAGACTATCAACATAAATCAGTATTGGATTTTGGAACCCATTATGGGTATTTTGCTTTCCAAGCCAGCAGAAAAGGAGCTACTGTTGAAGCCATTGACCAGGATCCTAAAAACATAAAAATGGCAAGTACAATAAATGAACATATTGAACAACAGGATATTATTTTCAGCATAGGTAATAAATTACCAGATCGCACGTATGACTATATCTTTGAGCTTTCCGTATATCACTGGATCGATGAACATTATGCCGACCTCTTCATCCATTTAGAAGAACTGAAGAAACGTTGTAAGACACTCTTCCTGGAGTTGATCAATCCTCCCATGAAAGGTAAATTATCCCAAAGAGAAGTTGATGAAATTGCAGGAGGAGAAAAATTGATCCATTACAGGCATAAAGTTAGAAGGACAAGGACGCTATACAAAATAGCTGGTTATCTCAAATGATCAAAACATTAGTTTTTCCAGAAAAGGATTCGAGGGTAAAACCAAATGAATATGAACATCACTATCTGTTTATAAAAAAATATGCAGAACTGGCAGGCATAAAAGTTCTGATTTCTAAAAGATCGGAATATGTATTCTGCACCGATAAAACATGGTTTTCCGTTTTGATAGATGGGCAACAGGCAATGTTTGATTACTCTGATCATCCATCATTAACAGGTTATACAGCCACCATACCCTATTTTAAATTCCACTACAATCTCAAATTACATACTGCAAGTAAAAATGTGTTCCCGATTGGACCAATGCTTGACATTGAGGATATCAATAGTTACCAATTGTTTTTCCAATTATGTAACCAGAATGTATACTCTTGTAATACGGACATGATCCTCAATTGCCAATTGCCGCGACATCGGGCATTGGAAAGACGCCAATTCGTTCAGGAAGTATTGAAGAAAAATTTTCCAGGCAAGGTCGATACCTCATTTGTACCCGGTAATCAGGTTGAGTTCTGGAACAAACATAAAAATTGCCTTGTTGCTGTATGTGTACCTGGTGCCAGAAACAATATGCTCGATCGGGGTCATTACGAACAACTTGCTTTAGGTGTTTGCGTCATATCACCTAAAATCAATACTCTCCTTCCATATCGAATGGGACTAATACCGAAAACACATTACTTAAGTTGCGCTGATGATTACGCTGACCTTGTGGAGTTGATCTACTGGTGTCAAAGCAACCGGGAAAGATGCAAGGCAATTGGCAATCAAGCCAGGCAATTATTCATGAATTATTGCAAACCTGAAAAATATTGGTCCTGGATTGAGGCTTGTTTGAAAAAAGAAAGGAACCAATAAAAAATCAAAAGCATGCCAGGTAAACATCCTGCCAAATGATAAAAAAGATGGCCCTAATTAAACATGAGGCCATCCTTTTTGCTATGATTTTATCACCTCTACATCACCCATATTCACCTCCACACTGATGCATTGCAGGATACTTTCTATTTGAAAGACAATGCGTGAATGCCCTAGCTTAGCTTCGATATTTCCTTCCCACCCTTTTAGGGGTCCTTGGGTAATTCTTACTCTATCTCCTATTATACAATTTACAGCTTTCTGCACATGGAAGCCATGCGTGGCAATTTGCTCCAGCAATTTGATCTCTTCATCCCTCACTTCACAAGGTTTCCGGCCAAAAGACACAAGCCTTACTACACCGGGATAAAAACTTATTCTCGGAATACTCTGCCGGTCTAATTTTACAAAAACATAACTGGGTAACAGAGGAACACTTACAGTTTTGATTCTATCGCTCCAGGCTTTTTTTTCTTTGACCAGCGGAAGAAAGACCTGGAAATTGGATTGCTGCAAATCGCGGTGTACTTTTTTTTCAAAACGCGACCTGGTATAGATCGCATACCAGTGTGCATCTCTAAGGGATGCAGCAGAGATACCATCAATGGCACCTACAGTGGGGTTGGGGAGTGTGAACATGAAACAAAATTTTAAAAGTTAGCTATTATACAGGAAAGAAATTTTAACTGTTCATAGAAATGAAATGACATCATCCAGCTTTCAATTTGTCTAGGTAATACCTATACGAATACTAATCATCCTATGGTCATGAATACAATCAGCCATTGGAATGCAACAACAATACCAGCTATAGTAATAGCCAGTAAAAGCAAATAATCCCGTCTTAAACGTTATGCAATGACAAACCCAATTCTAAAATGGCCTGTGATAACCATAGGGTCAATCCAAAAAATTAAATGGAGGGTTGGCGCTATAAAGAAACATAGTGTAATAGGTCAATTCGGTCTTGGGAAAAATTAATCCTAATTTAATATTCATATGGACATCAGTCAAATATGTTTTTTTTGTACATGTTATTTATTCCTATTCAATCCTTGCGATACACAAACTTGAAAGTCATTCCTTCTTAACCAAAAAAAGTTCTTCCTATGGCAAACAAAATCCATTATCAAGTGAAAATCATTGTCAAGAATTGGTCTGCATTAAAGATTTCCCTTTTGGGCATTCTCTCTCAAAACCTAAAATGATTAGTCAAAAACCTTCCTTTGTCCCAGTCACAACTTCACTCACCTTTGCTTAAGTCTCCGCCTTACCCTCCTCCTTCACCTTCGCCTTCGTCTTAGCCTTTTCTTTTCACCCCCACCTCACCTTCCTCGTCAGGTACATGATCAGGGCTATAATCATGAACAATGCAATACTTCCAGCCAGGAGCGCATAGTCTTCCAGCTGAAGGATGATATAGATGAATCCAAACAAGGCGAAAAGCAAACTTCCTGTGACCAGGGCATACTTCTTTTCCGAAAATATACTCCTGCTATACAATGCAATCAGCAGGATAGTGGCCGTTGCTGCAATACCATAGGCAGGATCAAAACCCAAATGCTCCGATAAGGATAACAAAAGGATAAAGAAAATCACCAGGGCCACCCCGACAAGCCCATACTGCAGAGGATGTACTTTTTGCTTCTTCAATACTTCACAGAAAAAATAAACCGCAAAGGTGAGCGTGATCAGCAGGAAAGCATATTTCACCGTGCGTTGATTCTTGGTATAATGATCCACGGTATCCAACAATTCTACCCCAAAAACTGGTTTAGCCGTAGAAGAATTCTCATAAGCTGTGGATTGATCATATCGTATTGGATTGACATTCTGAAAAGTCTGCGGATTGCTATCGGTCCACTCCTGGGTAATCTGCCTGTTGATGTCCAGGATGGTCCACTCAGCTTCGAAACCATCGGTGGTGATAGTACTGGTATCAGGTAAAAACTGTCCTTCAAATTTAGGAGATGGCCAGGTGGAAACGAGCTTTACCTTATTCTTCCCTGCTACCGGTGAAAAATATAAACCCTGGCTTCCTTTCAAAGAAAGCGCAATCTGGAAATCCATTTTCTCATTTTGAGTCACCCCATCCGGTAAATTGCACATCAATCCAGTTGGAAGTTGTAGCCCAGCTGGTACAGCTGCTGTCATGGGTATGAGTGTATCACCGATTTCTAAATTCACACTAGCCCCAATACCGGATAAATCTGTCAGCGACAGATGCAGCCTGGCTTTTTCCCACATGACTTTATCAGGTGTGATTTTTAACGCATGGAGATCAGGGAAAGAAAAGTGTCCCCGCATATTGATTTTGCTTTCATATAGCATGACTTCAAAAATGCTCCTCTTTCGGATCACCGGGGTCATGTCTCCATCGATCTCAAGGACCTGGGGGAAATAAAAAAATTTTTGCTCTCGCCATTCGCTGGTCTGGTTAGTATACTTCACTTCTTCAAGGTAGGGAATGACGATATAGGGTCCGGTGATCGTCTGTAACAGTCCCCATTTACTGCTTACTTCATGGGTCACCTCCATTTTCCTCGACGAACGTTCACGTACTAATTCATTGATCATTACACTGGGAATCATCAATGCGAGTATCAGGAACCCAATGAGGATGACTTTAACGAGGACGTTTTCTGTCCAGTGTTTTTTTTCATTGGATATATTTTCTTCCATGGTGGAGGCTGTATAATTAGGTTTTAATTCTTAATACAAAGTACTTTGAATTACAAAGTTAGCATATATTTTTGACTAATGCAATACCCTTTAGAATTTAATTCAGCCTTTGGAGTCTTTATCTTTTCTTTATACCTAACCCCGTACCTTTGATGGCCTGGTTCATTTGGAATCAGCACCAATTCATGATCACCAAACCGGGAATACAATACGCTACCAGCATTCTTTCTGTATTGGCCATAGCCCTGCTTTGTTTTATCACCCTGGATTTAATTGGATACAAAGCAGTAGCCCTTGTCCTCCTGGTGATGGTATCCATCCTGGCGATGCTCTTTGATATCTGGCCAGTCTTGATTGCCGCATTGATAAGCGCACTCATCCTTAATTTTTTCTTCATCCCGCCCCGGTTTACTTTTCATATACGTGAAACAGAGGACATCCTGATGTTTCTTATGTATTTCCTGGTCGCCATGGTCAATGCTGTGTTGACTTACAAAATCAAAGCCCAGGAGAAAAAAACCAGGGACAAAGAAGATAAGGAAAAGACAATCCTACTTTATAACACGCTACTTAATTCCTTGTCACATGAATTAAAAACGCCGATCTCCACGATCATCGGAGCGACTGATACGTTAAAAGATAATCATGCATCATTGTCTCCCGAATTTAAATCCACTTTACTCACCGTAATTGAAACAGCAGGGAATCGTCTAGACCGACAAGTGGAAAACCTGCTCAACATGAGCCGCCTCGAATCAGGAATGCTGAAAGTAAAAAAGAATTGGTGCGATATGCATGAATTGATTCATATGGTCATTCAAAAACTTGAACCAGAGGCACGGAAAAGAATCAGCTATCACCCTGCCTCAACGCTACCTCTATTCAAATTGGATCCAGGTCTTATAGAACAAGCTGTCTATAATATTTTACATAATGCCATACAGTATACCCCTACAGATAAGCTGATAACACTAAGCATCTCAAATAACGAGGATCAATGCATCATCACTATCGCTGACAAAGGCCCAGGGTTCCCTGAGAGTGAGATTAAAAACATCTTTGATAAATTTTACCGCCTTCCCGAATCGAAAACAGGAGGAACCGGACTGGGCCTTTCGATTGCAAAAGGTTTTACGGAAGCGCATGGCGGCATATTGACAGTTAAAAACCTTGAAGATGGCGGGGCTATGTTCACCATCACGATTCCAACAGAAACTTCTTTCCTGAATTATATCAAGCATGAATAAGGCAGAAATCCTGGTCATTGATGATGAATCCCAGATTCGTAAGCTGCTTGAAATTATTCTCGAGAGCAACGACTATAAGTCCCGGATGGCTTCGACCGGTAAAGAGGGAATCATCATGGCGGCTAATCATCCGCCCGATCTGATCATCCTTGACCTTGGCTTGCCCGATAAAAGCGGACATGACGTACTCAAGGAACTGCGCACCTGGTATCAAAAAGCGATTATCATCCTTTCCGTGCAACAGCATGAAGAAGATATTGTGGCTGCTCTTGATCATGGCGCTACGGATTACCTCACAAAACCGTTTCGTACAGGTGAATTGCTAGCTCGAATACGATCCTCACTCCGCAGGAATTCAACAGACACTGAACAGGCTATACTTGTCATTGGTGATTTATACCTGGATCTTGCGAACCGGTTGGTCAAACGAAAAGATGAACCTGTTAAACTTACTCCCACCGAATATAATCTCCTGATCCTTTTCGCCAGAAATGAAGGCAAGGTTCTCACGCACCATTTTATCCTGAAAGAAATCTGGGGTGTAGCTTACCAGAATGAAACACAATACCTCAGAGTGTTTGTTGCGCAACTACGTAAGAAGATCGAAGATGATGCAAACCAACCACTGCATATTGTTACAGAGAGTGGTGTTGGATACAGGTTCTGCTAGCATTTTGCAGGAGCAATCTCCTCCAAAGGCCATTGTTGGAGTTTGCTCCAACAATAGGACTGATCCCACTTAATCTTTATAATTTCTTTATATCTCCTCTCCGCTATTTTATCTTCTACAGATATCCTCCGTGCCACCTTTGCTGCATAAATCAAATATGCATGAAAGCTCATTCCGTTTCACAAAAAGTAACCGCCGCTTCGTTGTTAGTGGCCCTAGGGATTATTTATGGAGATATTGGTACGAGTCCACTCTATGTATTAAAAGCCATTGTTGGCAACAGACCGATAAATGAAATACTGGTGTACGGGGGAGTATCCTGCATATTCTGGACACTGACCTTGCAGACCACTTTTAAATACATTTGGCTAACCCTGCGTGCAGATAATGATGGAGAAGGTGGCATCTTTTCGCTGTATGCATTAGTCAAGCGATATGGTAAATGGCTAGTCATCCCTACCATTCTGGGTGCTACAACACTTCTGGCTGATGGTATTATCACACCCCCCATCTCTGTGGCCTCAGCTATAGAAGGACTCACCTCAATTGAAGGTCTTGAAGATCTGCAGACAGTGCCGATCGTCATCGTTATCCTTTCTATACTTTTCTTCTTTCAACGATTTGGCACACAAAAAGTAGGTGCATTTTTCGGTCCCATTATGGTGATATGGTTTTCTATGCTCTTTATCCTTGGATTGAACCAAATCATACATTACCCTGATGTTTTGAAAGCAATCCATCCTATTTACGCCTATGAATTGTTGGTTCAATATCCTCATGGGTTCTGGTTATTGGGCGCGGTATTCTTATGCACGACAGGTGCTGAAGCCCTCTATTCAGATCTTGGCCATTGTGGCCGAAAGAATATCCGGATAACCTGGGCATTTGTTAAAACAGCACTACTTACGAACTATATCGGGCAAGCTGCATGGTTGATGCACCAGGGAGAATCAAGTCTCGCCGGTCGAAATCCTTTCTACGAAATTATGCCAGGCTGGTTTTTACTTCCGGGGATTATCATTGCTACCGCAGCTGCCATTATAGCCTCACAGGCACTGATCAGCGGTTCCTTTACCCTCATCAGTGAAGCCATTAGTTTGAATTTCTGGCCGAGAGTAGCCCTACGGCAACCTACTGAATCTAAGGGTCAGATTTATATCCCGAGTGTAAATACCATTCTCTGGATCGGGTGTGTACTGATGATCCTTTATTTCCAGGAATCAGCGCACATGGAAGCCGCATATGGATTCTCCATCACGATTGCCATGATGATGACCACGATCCTGCTGGGCTTTTTCCTCATCTATAAACTCAGGTGGAATTCCATCCTCGTATTTAGCATCCTGGCTTTTTTCAGTCTTCTCGAAACTTCCTTTTTTATCGCCAATGTGGCCAAAATCAAGGAGCGATGGATGTTCCTGTTTTTTGAATTATTCATCTTCATGGTGATGTATATCTGGTATTATGCAAGGAAAATCAATAATCGCTTTACTCGCTTTGTGCAGATCGGGAAATACAGTCAGCAAATCACCATGCTTGGTGCAGACGAAGAAATCCCGAAATTATCAACGCATCTTATCTATCTCACCAAGGCCAATCACCGTCACGAGATTGAAGAGAAGATAATAAACTCCATTTTTGCCAAAAAACCAAAACGAGCGGATGTCTATTGGTTCGTTCACATTAACCGAACAGATCAACCCTATACACTCTCTTATGATGTCACCGAGTTGGTTGACAACAAAGTCATCAAAATAAATATCCACGTGGGCTTCCGGGTCCAGCCGAAAACAGAACTGTATTACAAAAGGATCGTCCAGGACCTGGTACGGGAAAAAGAACTGGATCTGCATGTTCGGCCAGATGGATCTTCCAAATACAATGCAGAACCTGATTTCAAATTTGTCATCATTGAAAAATTCCTCTCTGTCGAAAATGAATTCACCCTCAAGGAAGGAGTTTTATTGAATATGTATTTCTTTTTGAAGCGTTTAGGGCAACGGGACGAAAAGGCGTTTGGTATTGATAAAAGTGATGTGGTGATTGAGCATATCCCTTTAGTGTACCAACCGATTACCAATGTGGAACTAAAAAGGGTCCAGGTATAAACTCACATGTTTATATCTTTAATTCGCATAAATCAACCCTTGAATAATGAAGTACGTATTAGCCTTGTTCATGTTATGCCCATTGGCAGGAAAAGCGCAAACAGACACCATTGGTTCTTCAATTCAGTTTTCAGGTTATGCAGAGGTATATTATGCCTACGATTTCAATCAGCCTGAGGATCACAACAGGCCTTCCTTCCT
>DASXWI010000477.1:0-6933 GCA_036503755.1 Saprospiraceae bacterium
TCTCTGACCGCTATGTTCACTTTCATTATTCCCATGATTTTGGTTCCCTCCTCTTACACATCGGCAATTGGAAACCTACTGTAACTGTTTATCAAAACATAGGCTACGGGAGTCTCAGCCATCCGGAGTATCAACAGAACATAACCTTTCAAACCAAAGAGAAAGGCCTTTATGAGTCCGGCCTTCAAGTGGACAACATCCTTAAGTTTAATTACTTTAAGGTATCCTACGTCGGATTTGGAGCGGGTGCCTTTATGCGCTATGGCCCATATGCAAGCGGTAGGTTTTCCGACGATGCGGTGTTTACGTTTTCGATGACGTTCACGACGAAATAGCAATCAGCTATCAGCTATCAGAATGAGAATCTGTCGATTTGGCCTCCATTACCTCCGTGCTGCCTCCTTTCCTCCGTGCGAACCCATTTATAATTCCAATCTTTTGAAGGAAATGCTGAAAACAATCATCAATTTCCAGAATTATGTTTTCATAGGTCTATAAGCTTCATAAGCTCTATAAGCCTATAACCTCACTCTTCACTCTTCACTTTTCACTCTTCACTTCAATATCTCCACTCATCTTTCTGCCTGCATACAAGATGCTTGAGACCTTGCCAATAGAAAGTCCCTGGACTACGATCGAAAATACCACTACGAAATAGGTCATCTCCAGGAGCAACTCTTTATAATCAGTATTAGATACCGAAATAACCAGTGCAATAGAAACACCGCCTCTCAACGCTCCCCAAACCAGCATGGCAATCGATGCACGACTCAGCTTTGGATTGAAGGGCACAATGACGGAAGGTATCCATATCGATACAAACCTGGCAAAGAGAACGATAAAAATAGCCACTACAGAAATCTGCCAATACATACTAAAATCAGGAATCAGCAGGAGCTCAAAGCCAATAAACAAAAACAACACTGCATTTAATATTTCATCGATGAGTTCCCAGAACTTGGTGAGGTAATCTTCCGTGACCTTTGACATCATGACTTTTCGTCCATAATTGCCCATCAACAATCCAGCAGCAACCATGGTGAGTGGACCCGAAATATGAAATGCGCGTGCAATGAGATAACCACCCATCACTACAGACAGAGTGATCAGTACAGAAACGATATAATCGTCTATTCGCTTGATAGCATTTGAGGCAGTGATACCAAGGACAGCCCCAAGCAGTAGTCCACCAATAACCTCCTTGGCCAAAAGCAATGATACTGATGCAACAGAAATTTCCGATGCATTCGTATGTGCCACCTGGAGGATCACAGCAAATAGCACTACTGCCACACCGTCATTAAAGAGTGATTCACCTGTGATTTTAGTTTCCAGGGATTTCTTGACATTAGCTTTTCTTAAAATTCCAAGAACAGCAATAGGATCCGTAGGGGAAATAAGTGCTCCAAATAAAAGACAATAAATGAATGGCAATTCAACACTCAGAAGTGGAGCTACATAATAAAGGATGCCACCTATGACAATGGTGGAAAGGATGACACTGAGGGTTGAAAAAGTAAGTACAGGTAAGCGCTGCTGTTTAAGATCAGCAAGTTTGACATGCACAGCTCCCGCAAAGAGCAGGAAATTGAGCATTGCCCCCATCAGGACCTCCGTAAAATCAACTTCGGAGACCAGTTTAAATATCTTGTTGGTCGTTTCGGGGAATAAAGTACCTCCTGCAAAACGGATAATAATGGAAGCCACAATCGCCATCAGCATAATGCCAATAGCCGATGGTAGCTTAATATAACGATGATTGATATAGGCGAAAAGGGAAGCTAATACAATAAGGACTGAAAAGGAATAGTATAGCTCCATAAGTTTTATTTGCGTTCGGGGGGAAATGTACTTGCTGTGCTTTAACAACCTTATATAGAAAAGGTTGAAATGCTATCAGCTATCATAATTTTGGCTACCAGCTATCAGCCTCCAGCTTACAGAACTGTCAGCGCTCAGTTGTCAAAATGAGTATCTGTCGATTAGCGCCTCCGTGTCCTCCGCGGTGCCTCCTTTTTCCTCCGTGCGAACCTATTTGACATAGTATTTTCTGCTGAACAAAAAAGATATCCTTCCAATATTCCAAAGGTCCCTTTTTAGCCTGAATAGCGTAACTTAGACCTGCATTTACCCCTTTGACACTAAGGTGTCGATCAATTTGTATATTTACTTGACCCTCAGGCATCATTATTCATCCGGCCGGGGTCTATTGATGGAAGCAAGGAATATAGTGAAGCGGGTAAGTCAAATCTTCTGTTTATTTCTAGGTGTGTCCATGATCCTTTCATGTACAACAGAGGAGTTAGTTGTCATCGATGGCAATACCCCATACTCGACCTTCAATATCTCAGATATCAAGATTGAAAATTATGTCAATCGACTCTATATCGATATCATAGGCCGCGAACCCCTCGATGATGAATTAATCCAGGACGTAAACAAACTCAAAGCAGGTGGGCTGAAACGCGAAACAAGAGATAGCATCATCTATAAACTCATGACCGACACCACCTACCGCGAAAATGAGTTCTCCTATAAAGCTGCGTTTGTTCAAAATCTCTATAACCAGGCCAAAGTCAGGTGCCTGGAAGGATCGCCAGATAGTGAAATAGAATTGAGAATCAGTATTCTTGAATTTGGCGCATTGCAAGATTCTCTTGAAGGCAAATGGGACGCGTATTACCTTAAGCAAAATGAAATCCGGCGGAACCAGGCAACCCTCGATAGCCGCCAGGCCCTTTATGATGGATTGATCGGATATCACCAAATGTTTGCTTTCATGGTTGATAACACGATCTATGATGTCATCAACATGAACTCATTCAATTTTGTCAGGGCTACTTTCGATGAACTCCTTTGGCGACTTCCAACTACACAGGAATTCAACAATGGTTTCAACATGATTGAATACAATCAAACCACTGAGTTATTTGGCTCACTGGGTTCAGATAAAAATGACTACATCCGGATCCTTATCGAATCAAACGAAATGCATGAAGGCATGTTGATCTGGTGCTATCAGGTTTTGCTCAGCAGACCTCCTTCAGCAGCTGAAGTGGTGACACTTTTACCGGAATATATAGAGACTAAAGATATCAATCGTGTTTTCGCGCAAATTCTCGTTACGGATGAATACGCCAATTTTAAATAAGCCATTGGCTTGGATCTTTTGCATCCTTAGCCTCGCTCTCTTCACTTCATGCCAGGAAGACTATTATTATGTCTATGGTATCGAAGATGTAGATATCAAACCCGTAAATTCTGAAAAGGACAAAGCCAAAACACATTCACAATACATCTCGATTCTCTACACCAACATGTTTCAGAAGGCCATCGGGCCAAACCAGATGTTACAGGCCTTGAATGCCATTGAATCCATCGGAGACAAGCAAATTGCTTACGATATGCTCGTCAGCAAATACATGAATGATCCGGAGGTGAAACTTCCTACAGTAGAATCTATGAGGAACGATCCCGAAACATTTGTTCGTGAAACCTATACCCGTTTCCTGGTTAGGCAGCCTACTGAAGCGGAATTACAATGGATGATCAATTATATTGAAAGCCGCCCATCGTTGACCCCTGAGCTCGTTTATTTTTCATTTGCCACCTCAAACGAACACGTTCACTATTAATCCAGCGGCCATGAAAAGAAGAAAATTTATTACCACATCCACACTGGCAACTGCAGGTACACTGTCCATGCCATATATACTGCCTTCCGGTTTATTGGGAGCAACGACTAAGCCACCACTTTCTGAATATGTAGTCTTCGTATTGTTTGCCGGTGGAGTGAGACAGCAAGAATCTGTTCTCCAACGCTATCTTGCAGAAGGACAAAATGAGAATGTGGAAGGGAATATCATGTATAATCTTCTTACAGGTGCACCACCAAATGATAAGATCGCTTATGGTCTTGATGATACTGTAAATAATATTATTGGAGGTATTCCGATTGGACCAATACTTCAAACACCACTGGATCAGATTGGGACATTGTTTCCTGAGGTCCGTTTTTCAAAAGGAGGTGCCGGTCACTTCAATGGCTTGAGTACAGGTGTATCAGGCAACTATTCAATTACCCAGGGACTCCGAGAACGGCCACAGGCACCGACTATATTTGAATACCTCCGTCGTTATGCCGGCTTTAAGGCAACAGATACCTGGTTTGTGGGTGTAGGTATTGGAGGTTCACGTCCGCTGCTTAATTATTCTGCCCACCCTGATTATGGAAGAATGTATGGAGGTAATTTTATTGCACCTACGACAACCTTTGGTACACCAGGGATGGAGCATTTTATGAATTTCAAAAATTATCACCCTGAAACAGAGTGGGGGATGATCCTGGAGATGCGTGACTTCCTTAATCAAAACTTTCAGCAACAAGGCCTCGAGATTTCCCATCTCTATAATGATGTGGAAGAAGAAATTTTCATCAAAGAATTTGTCCGGAATACATTTGAAAAAGTGCAAGCGGGTTCAATAGCACTCCCTCCAGTCAATGATAATGGCGATCTGAAAACATTAGGTTTTGCTGTAGAAATTCTCAACTGGTTTAAACCTAAACTCATGGTCGTCGATATGAGTAATATCGATGTGTGTCATGGCAATTACACAGCTTATCTGAAAAACCTCCATAGGGCTGATCATGGAGTTGGTTTCTTGTGGCGTGAAATACAACGCATTCCGGAAATGGCAGGTAAGACTACATTGATTGTTATGCCGGAACATGGACGCGATCTGGAGCACAACCCAATCCAGGATGACAATGATTGGTATTCGTATGACCATTCAGGAAATAATGAAAATACACGGAGGATTTTCAGCCTGATGGCGGGTCCGGGAATTGATGCAGGACTACGGGTCGGTGATGTTAATAATCCAATAGGAGATGCTGCGGATATCGTGCCGACCATAGCGGATCTTTTTGGCGTAAAAGATATTGTGGCTAATCAGGGTCTTCTTGATCCGGCTGCCCGTTCACTCTTTGACAGGATATAGATGAGGCGAATCGTAAATACGGCTATACTATTAAGCTTTGGACTTGTATGGTTTTCCTGCGAGGATGAAGAAACACCTGTTAATCCATTTGATGGACAAGTAGTCAACCAGGATACTGTTGAACTTGTATTAGTAAATCCTGAGCCCAATTCGATTGCAGGCATTTATCAGAATATTCTTAAACCTACTTGTGCGAATTCAGGATGTCATGATGGTACTTTTGAACCTGATTACCGAACATTAGGTAGTGCATACAATACGTTAGTCTATCAAGCTCCCATCAAGAATGATGGAAATTACAGCTATCGTGTTGAACCGTACAATGCGCAAGGCTCTGTCATCATGGCAAGATTAAAAAACCTGATTACACCCGCCATGCCCATTCAAGTAGATCCGGATTCTGACTGGCCACAAAAGAAGGATCAATACATCAATAACATTCAGACATGGATCAATAATGGTGCACCGGACATTATGGGAAATGTGCGCCAGATCAATTATCCTGCTCCTGAATTACTGGGTGCAGGAGCTTCTGAAGCGAACCAATGGATGATAAGGAATGCAGACATCGGCCCGTTGGTCATGCCACCAGGGGCTACAAATGTTCGGCTTTATTTTGCTTTCAGACATGACATCCTTCAGCCAGAACAATTGACATACAATCAAATTGCTTTTTCAGAGGATGCAAACACTTTCGATGGGGCTGAACAAAGGCAATTACAAATCCTGGCCACACCTCGTAATGAACGTGGCTTCTATGGAAATGTAGTTTCTTATACACATTACATTGACATTAATCCTGCTTTTGAATTCAACCTTCAACAGGATCAATGGTATTTCAGGGTCTATGTCCAGGATGCACAGAATCCGGTGACAGAAATTCCAACAAACAATGGTATCTACTATATTAAAAGTTATATGTCGTTCCGCTGGGCAGAGTAGACTGTTTGGACTTGGGATCATTGTGCTGTTCATCGGATGTAGTTCTGGTGACGATATCACCGCCTATCCGGATATTCCTGAAATCCAATTGCTTGAAGTTTCTCATGACACCATACGCCAATACCAGGATGCCCTGGTGATCCGAATATTCTATAAGGACGGTAACGGAGATATAGGATTTGAAGATCCACAAGAGTATGCTTTGTTTGTACGTGACATTCGACTTGAGAATTTTGATGGCTTTTACGTCGGCCCAATTGCTCCTCCGGATGCCAATGTACCTATACAGGGTGAGCTGACGATTGAGTTTCCAAGCTTATTCCTGTTTGGAAATGGTGCTGTCGAGCAAACAAGATTTGAAATAAAAATGATTGATCGGGCAGGTAATGAAAGTAATCTGCTTGAAACCGATGTCGTTTCGATAATTAGGGAGTAAATGCCTATACGCTTTACATACAATCATCACCTTACTGTTAGGGTTATCTCCTTTCTGGTTTTATGCAATGTGTGTTTATTTTCTTCGACCTCCATCTTAGCACAACCAACCTATGTAATGCAAAACGCTCTCGTAGAGGATTGCGAAGGCAAACTCACGGATAGTGATAACGGTCCAGAGACTGGGCAATACAACCACAATGAGGATTACATATTTACAGTTTGTGTGGACGGAGCCAATGAGATCATCATTGCTTTTAATTTCTTTTCATCTGAAGAAACGTATGATGTATTGACAGTCTATGACGGACCAAATACGTCAGCACCTGTCTTGGCTATGTTGACCGGTAGTATTCAACCACCGCCGGTACTGATTGCTACGAGTGGTTGCGTAACTTTTCATTTTGTCAGTGATGACAATATTGTGGCTGCAGGTTGGGATCTTGATTGGTCAGTAGAGATCGATGAACCGGTTCCTCCACAGCTTTCAGTGATAAGTGTATTGGACTGTCCTATGGATGCCATCACATTTCAATTTAATATTCCGGTGGATTG
>DASXWI010000478.1:0-1904 GCA_036503755.1 Saprospiraceae bacterium
ATCTCGGACTTACTCCACAGTCGATTTATAAATTTGGAACCTATGTGGTCAGGGCAAAGGAAGAAGAAGAAGCTGCTAAATTGAAAAGGGATAGTCTCCTGTTACAAGAACTTGGTTGTTTTTCCCTGGTACTTGAAAAAATTCCAGCAGCTCTTGCAACCGAAGTCAGCAAGTCACTTCAAATCCCAACCATCGGTATTGGTGCAGGTAACGGAACAGATGGACAAGTGCTAGTGGTGCATGACATGCTCGGGATAACACATGATTTTCACCCTCGTTTTTTGAGGAGATATCTCAATCTCTATGATGACATTCACAATGCGGTCGGGAGATATGTGCAGGATGTCAGATCCGGTGATTTTCCAAATGAAAATGAACAATATTGACAAGGCATTATTTAGAGCATTATAAATTCTGATCCTTTGAAGCGTATTTTGTTATTGACGGCAATCGTCGTGGTCAGCGTGGGCTTGTATTTTGGATTTCAAGTTTACTCCCGCGCATTCTCTATCAACACACCAAAGACGGTTGAGAATAAAGTCCTCTTGATCCCAACCGGATCAACGATTGAAGATGTTGTCGACAGCCTTATGGCCAATGGCCAGATTTTAAATGAAAAACATTTTCTCTGGACGGCTGACAAAATGAATTATAACCAGGAGACCATCCGGACAGGTCGCTATGTGCTGCCTATACCTACAAGCAATAAGACGATCATTTCATTGTTGCGAGGTGGAAAGCAAACTCCGTTATCAATGACCATACAAAATGTGCGGACGATAGATCAGATGTGCGGTCGTGTTGCAGCAAAGCTTGAATTTGACTCAATAGCTTTAGCAAATTACCTGGCAACTCACTTTGATACAATGGCGGGCACTGTCGCTGAAACTCGTCTCACTCGTTTTATACCTAATACGTATGAATTTTATTGGACCGTTACTCCTGAAGATTTCTGCAAAAGAATGCTCAAGGAATATGAACGCTTCTGGACAGCGGAGCGGATGGATAAAGCAAAAGCTATAGGTCTTTCGCAGGAAGAAGTTTATACACTGGCTTCCATCATCGAAAAAGAAACCAATCACAATCCTGAAAAATCAAGAATGGCAGGTGTGTATTTAAATCGTATCAGGGATAGTATTCCTTTGCAAGCTGATCCTACGATTGTTTTCGCCCTAGGTGATTTTGAAATCAGGAGAATATTGTACGGTCATCTTGAAGTACGATCTCCTTATAATACTTACCGAAATTTAGGGTTACCACCGGGACCCATCTTTATGCCTGGCATCCCTTCCATTGATGCAGTATTAGATCGAGAAGAACATGATTATCTCTATTTCTGTGCGAGACCAACTGAGGATGGACCTGGTCATGCATATGCCACTACCCTTCCTGCGCACAGTGAAAATGCAAGAAGATATCAACGCTGGCTTGATGCCCAGGGCATCAGATAAACTAGAAGTTTGGAGTAAGGTTAAATTCTACGCGCCTGTTTAATGTCCTGCCAGAATAAGTGCTGTTGTCAGCTATCGGTTTAGATGGACCAAATCCCTGGTAGGACATCCTGTTGGTAGGAATCCCTTTACTAGCGAGATAATCATAACAAGCTTTCGCCCTGTTCTCAGAAAGTTTTCTGTTGACTTCTGCAGTACCGGTATTATCCGTATGCCCATCGATGCTCAGTTTATAATCCGGATACTTATTCATGATATTGACGATCTGGTTGAGCACAGAATAACTGTCATTGGTCAATGTCGCTTTGCCTAATTGAAATTGAACTGCTTTCATCGCAAACGTGAGAACTTCACGATCTGCAGCTTCAATCACTGGACAACCCATATTTGAAATCGGGCCGGGAGTCATCGGGCATTTGTCTTTGCTATCTTCTACCCCATCCTTGTCTGAAT
>DASXWI010000479.1:0-14243 GCA_036503755.1 Saprospiraceae bacterium
AATGACAAAACCAGGTTCTAGAGCTCGGGCAAACCGTAGATATGATGTTCCAAATTGTGTACTCCTTTGGACCGTCGCATCATATCCTATATTATTCTCTCCAAGCCCTTCAAGGTCATGTACGTCCAGGCCAATCATATGTCCGAGTCCGTGGGGGAAAAATAAAGCATGCGCACCTGCGGCAACAGCTTCATCAATATCGCCTTTCATCAGCCCGATTTGTTTCAGACCCTCTGTTATAATCTTGGCCGCACCAAGATGGACATCAAGAAACCGGACGCCAGGTTTTACCGCATTTATAGATTCTGTCTCTGCTTTATGTACCAGGTCATAAATCTCTGCCTGTTGCGAAGAAAATTTTGAGCTTACCGGATAACTCCTTGTAATATCTCCTGCATAACCCATGATACTCTCAGCCCCTATGTCACAGAGCAACATATCTCCTTCTTTCAGCAATCGGTGATATTCATTATTGTGTAATGTCTGACCCTGAATGGTGCAAATCGCCTGATAAGATAACCGGGATTGATTGGCGATCGCAACACCTTCCGCAATCCCTCTGATCTGTGCTTCATATTTTCCGGGAGCCACAGACTTTCTGATCTGTGTATGGATAGCAGCTGTAATATATAAGGCTTGTTCCATCTGCTCGATTTCTTCAGGAGACTTATGTATACGCTGATTTATCACCGCATGTACAAGGGACATCGAATGACCGGTACGTATTTGATCAGTTGTCTTTCCTAAAATTTCTGCGAGATAAAAAATCCTGTCGGCATGATGTTGCGGCAGATATTGGACATCCTTTCCCTTGAGCCAATTTTTTAAATCTGATGTACGGATGTGTTGATCTGCACCTATCTGCTTTTTTCTTTCATCCATAGTAGGCTGCGGTCCCATCCAAACTATATCCTCTATGTCAGCATCATTTCCTACGAGAATGGATTTTCCGGTTTCGGTATCAATGATCCCAGAGAGACCGGGTTGTGCAAATCCGAAATAATATAAGAAGTTGCTGTCCTGCCGAAATGGATAGGTATTGCTTTTGTAATTGTAAGGTTGTTCTATTGCTCCAGGAAAAACTAATATTCCTTGGCGTGATGCCCTGGCGAGGATATTACGTCTTTCTGCATAGATGGATGCATTAAAAAGCTTCATTTCAGGTTTATTTGATTTATCAGGGACGCTGTCTCATGTATCTCTTCCAGATTTCAACAAAGCTCTTGGCCATTGCTTTAGCTGTCTCGCTTTTGAAGACAATCACTTCATTGCTATCATCTGAAGCAGGAGCTGCACAAGCAATACAATCCGTAGACGCATTGTAGATTGCAATTTCCATGAGGAAAGGATTGAATTCAGAAGCAGGAAGAATTAAAAAATTATTGAAAATCTCCCGTTCTGTAACATTGTACTTCTTCTTGTAAAGCTGGAGGTTCTTCTCAACCTGGGGTGTGGCTGGTACGATGTATTTATACTTGGTACTCTCCCCAAGGTTTACACTGACCAATTCAGAAAAATCCTTGTTTTCAACATCATAATGGAGTGTAGGACTGATGACCCATACTTCGGTGGCTTTGTTTTCCAGTTTGATCAGTTGCTTTAAAGTCATGACTATTTTTTTTTGTAAAAATAGTCAATCCCGCACATTCAGAACGAAGGGTCTATTTAACGTTAAATACCCTCGAAATGTTAAATCCAAAATGGACATCGCCATCCGCCCATCGTCCGACATTTTCAGCGATAAAGCCCTTTTCAATCATGGATGTGCTATTACTGAAATGCAACTGGAAAACGTGACCACCGGTTTCAATATCAAAACCGATGCTGAAAGAATTGTAATAGCCTTCCGCTAACTGATCAGGTAATACGTAGATATACTCCGAATTTAAGGAAACACGTTTACTCAGCTTGATCCTACCGGCTATACCGCAAGCCAATACATCATTTGCTTCTGCCGCGGTTTCCACCAGGTTTCGATGGACAAGGGAAGGGGATAACTGAAGGGTAAATGCTTCCGAAAATTTCCTTCCAAGGATGACCTGGAAAGCATAATAAAGATTGCTACTAAAATAGTTTTCACGAGTTGGATCAGATGGCTTGAGCGTCTTGATGGCCATCGAGGAAAACAAAGCCATTGTCACCGGCATTTTTTTTGCTCCAGTACTTTGACGAAGTAATTTGTACTTGATAAAGCCATCGTAGGTTTTCTCATAACTGCTTCTTCCGACACCAATCATCAGTTGATCCGTGATCCCGTAATCTGCCCCTAACCGGATCGTCGCATCGTCCAATCCGAATAAATCATAAATACCCCCACTGAGAAAACCAAAACGGTGGTGAATACGAATATCGAGTTCACCTGCTGCCATATTCTCTAACGAATGCAGGTTGATTACCCTGGTCGCTTTAAAACTCGAGGATGTATAATTGGTGATCTCCGATGAATCTTCCTCAATCAGGGATAATAAATCCTCTTCCTGCCCTACGACACTTAACGTCATGCTTAAAAAAAGCATTAGCGCAAGTATTCTTAATCCGTTCATATCGTTTTGTTGCTTTGGTGTGATTCAAAATTAGAAAAAGGATGGACTAAGAGCCCATCCCTGTATCATGTGGTGGTATTCATTACTTTGTACTCTGCAAAAACGTCAAGTTTTACTTTGGTGGCTATGTTGTCTTCCACCACTTTTGGAATGTCGATATTATAGTCTTGCAACAAAATATCGAATTCAGCTTTAGCGCTTACTATACCGTTTTTCACAGTAAAGGTGGCTGGAACACTCACCGTTTTCGTCACGCCATGCATCTCTAACTGTCCGGTCACGTTTACATTGTAGGTACCGTCTTTTGAAAAAACAACTGCAGAAGGGTTGTCAATCTTTCCTTTAAATTTTGCTTTTGGATAGATGCTGCTCTCCATATAGTTCTCATTGAAGTGATCCTTCATGAGCGCTTTTTCAAACTGAAATCCCTGTATCAATACAGCCCATTCGATGGAACCTGTACTGGCATCAAGAACTGTACTTGCGGATGTATTGCTCGCTTGTATTTTTTCACCCGCGGCATCTGAGTAAAAAGTGATTTTCCCGGTTTTGGAAAAATACTTTTGTGCTGTGATGACCTGTGCAAAGCACATCAAAGCAATAATCACCAAATTTTTCATGTTCATTTTTATTTTATATTAGTAATAAGATATAAGCCTTGCTTTTGGTGTGGCTTTATTCCTAGTTCACTATAGTTGATTGTACAAGAATCACATCACTCAGGTATCCTGAACACATTCCTTTAATCTTAATGTCATCACCTGCTTTGACTGATCCTGTTTCTACCCCTGTTTCCATTTCACAAATTATCAATGCGATTGGATTAGGTGTTTCGATATTTATTTTCATTTTTCCTTCAGCAGTTGTTATGTCTGCTATCTTACCACTCACCTGCACAACTTTACCCAGGTACTTTTCATCTGCAGCTTGTTCGTCTGACTCATAATCTGCTATTAACTGTGCAGCAGTTACAACAACATCCGCTTTCTTATGTTCCAGGCTGGCTACTGGTTTGTTGTACAAGTAGTACCCAACTCCAGCGCCAATCACGCCAAGAGCTAATAGAAGGAGAAGTACTTTTTTCATGATCCTGATATTTAAATTTTTCCAGGTCTTTCCTGTTTTCTTGTTTGACTTGTCTTAATTGTTCAATGCACCTGCATCCACCCAGCTTTCAATTTTGGAAATATTACAATCGTTCAGTTTGGGTGCATTCTGTGGCATCGGATAATTAGATTCATGACGAATCGCGCTCACCAACTGCCCGCTAGTAGCATATTTTACCAGTTCATCATAACCTTCAAGGATCACATTGCGATTGGCCGGCGCTGTTGCTATACTGTGGCATGAATAACAATTATTCTGGAGTATGGGTACGATGTGAGTCTGCAAGCTCATATTTTCAGTTATACACATGGTGGATGGATACAACTCTTCCTCGTTGTCGTAATAACATGATGAAATAATCACCATTCCAAAAAACATTCCTTTAATTATTGGGTGCACCATCATTGATCCAGGCCTTTATTTTATTGATTTTACAATCTGATAATTTAGTTGTCGATCCTTGCGGCATCCTGGTATATCCGGGTGCCCATGTGATAGCTCCAAGGAGTCTTCCATCCAGTGCTACCGTTCGTACACCTGCGTGTGCGTTGAGAAGTATACTTCCTGAGGGCGATGCTCCAGAGTGACATCCAACACAATTTGCTGCTAAGAGCGGAGCAATGTACCCTGAATAGGTAACATTCGTTGTATCACATTGCCCGGCGTTTTCATTACATGTCAAGTCTTTTGCTCCTTGCGAAATCCATTTAGAGATTAAGGCAATCTGTGCAGCGGAAAGCTTCTGATTAGGTGGCTGGGGCATAACCTTATCCGCATCAGTCTCTGTGATCACTTCATACAGATCTGATCCATTGAGATTAAACGGTTTCACGATATCGCTATTCATCACATTTATATAACTATCAAGGATGATGTCGTCCTGGTGTGACGCTACATCATGACATCCACTCTTTGCACAATTTGACCTGAGCAAGGGTAAAATATCCTTGTTGAAATAAACACTATCCGGACTACAAGGAATACCCGTTATCTCTCCATCTGTGGTATCAATGACCATGGTGTCCAAAGGATTCTCTGTTGTATCCCCTGGTGAAGGATCAACTGGATCGACAGGATCATGTTCGCAGGAAAATAAGAAGAGAAAACAAAAACCCGCTGCCATCAAAACAGCTGGACTAAGGAATCCTCCTATTCTCATATATGCCCCGACCCAATTCTGTTTTCTCACTTGTGCCTTCATAAAACGTCTTCCGTGATTCAAAATTTGATTTTCTTAGCTGGTTATCAACCCTTTCTTTCCTGAAACAACCGGATTGAAATCTGAACAGGAATAACTCATGGTTAAACCTCCTTTTAATTTTAAATGAATCATGATTTTCCTATTCCTAGCTGGTGAGCGTAGCTAAACCATCATTTTTCATCTGTGGGCTACACATCTCAGCCTTTCAGGCCTTTTCACTCTTCACTTTTCACTTATTATTTTTCTCCGATAATCACAGGGTTTAAGAAAAACACCAAATGACGAATTTCCGCCACCCTGTAATCCGGAGTTACCACACCCATTTTAACGAGCTTTTGGGACCGCTTTTTAACCTCTTTCTGACTTCGTCTCTTCATTAAAAAAAGCTATGCCCTTTTGCTATTACAAAAGAACATAGCTTCATCACCAATGCCAAAAGCACAGGCATGAACCTGCCAAATAGGGTGATGAACGGGGCAGGTATTAAAACAATAGCATTATTATTGGCTTGGGGTGTCCAGTTGTCTTGGGGTATCTATAGGCAACCATTGATCCTGGAATTTGCCTGAATTTAATAAGGCATTAAATCCACTGGCAATCCTGGTTATTGTATCCTTATGCTCTCCATAGTGATTTGATGATTCTGGTTGGAGGACCAGCTCATTGACGTACTCCCCATAGGTCATCATAAAAACAATGTCATTGAATTTGAAATATTCCCGGTTATAATAGTCACCATCAATCTTGTAGAATTGAGATGTATCGATTTTTAACTCCTCCCGGATAAAGGCCGATAAATGGGCTCTCATAGATTCCCGAACCGGATCGAGAGAATAAGAATATCCTCGATTACGTTCGTACATGAAATCTCCCTTCCTGAATACAGTTGAGTCGGGAAGTTTTTGAGTAAGTTTTAATTGACCATCACTTTGTTTTATCCATTCAAAATAATCGGCAAGCCAAATGGCATTCATTCTCGATTCATTCTGAAGATGGCATTCGGTTTTTTTAAATGGAACAGCATATGTTTTTCCTGTTCTGAAATTGTAAGAAAGCAGTGCCCATTGATCGTACTCGTATGTAGTCTCACTCACTTTCGCACCTCGGTAAATCAATTGTGTACTGTCTGGTGAAAAGGCGACTACATTTGAACCGGCTTTGCTAAACCCATCTATATCCTCATTATTTGTATTGTAAGGATAGATTTCCAATGTTTTGGTATCTAAGACAACCGCATGCGAAATGGCCATGTATCGTCCACCAGATAGGTCGGTATCAATATCAAAATCATCTGAACTGAATATCTCCCTGTATTCTCCCGGTTGGCCTGCTTCGCTATCGAGCCATTGGACTGAAGCAAAATCATACCCCTGCTGAAATACCGGTTTAATGACCGGCTTATCATTTTCAATGGTGACCAGGTAAAGACTTTGACTGCCGAGCAAAAGTGTGGGCTGCGGTGTATTGTGGAGTGTAAAGATTCTCCAGATACCTGGTAATCCTGTGTTTGATTCCAGGCCTCCCTCAAAAGTGATTGGCTCTCCTTTATACTTGACATCATAGGATACGTTGGTATAACCAACTCTCCCATAATTGATATTGTATGTTTTGCCTGTTTTAGTGATGGTCTCAATCGTAAACGGTCCTAGCTCACTTGAGGTTATTGCAGTCGACGGAGATTTGCTACAGGCAAAAAGGGACAATATAAATTGAAGCATAAGGAAAGGATAGATTTTCATTATTCAGGATGTTGCGGTATGAGTTGTAATCCAGGAATCGTAAAAAATTTTAGGATCACAAAACTGTGAATATTACCGCAATAATGTAACATCCCCTGAAAACACTTTCCGGCTTCCATCAGGTACTTCAATTTCACACATCCAAACATACACTCCTGTAGCTGCCTCCTCGCCCCGGCAATATCCATCCCAGCCATTAGTTCCATCCGCAACAAAATCTATACCCTGCCATAAAGCGCCACCCCATCGATCATAGATCACCAGGGTTTTTACCAAAATCAAATCCTGCCTGCCACTGACTGTGAACTTATCGTTTATGCCATCACCATTAGGTGAAAAAACATTTGGAAAATAAATAAGCACATCATTATTGACTTCTATGCGAACAGTGGCTGAGATAACACATCCTTCTGGCGTCCAAAGGGAGAGCTGATAATCTGTGGTTTCCACTGGTCTTGCCCATGGTTGCAAACAGTCCGTACAACTCAATCCTTCTGCAGGTGTCCAGGCGATAGAGTCAGGTTGAAAGTCAAGTTGAGGTATCAATCGTACACTATCCCCCAGGAACAAAGTATGGATAGATGGAAGATTTAATAATGGTGTAGTTTCAATATCAACTAACACAGTCATAAAGAGACTATCGCATCCACTCAGGACAGATTGCCAGGTGTGTGTAAAGCTTGAATTAATTTGTGGCGTAACGATTTCCCCCCAAGGCAATTCAACTGAATTTCCCAAACAAATAAGGGTATCACTTGTCAAAGATTGTACTATCTCCTCCGTCACATCAATATTGACACCTACACGCTCACTCACGCATCCATCAATAGTGACATGGAATGCTTCGACAAATACAATAGTATCCCTTAGGATAGTACTTACCAATAATGTCGGTCCAAGTCCTAATAAATTGCCTCCTGTTGGAGCATCAAACCATCTGTAATCATATAATGAACCACTGGCCATCAATATCACATCTTCTCCTGGACATATTGGTTCTGGCGTGGAGACGGCAGGTGAAGCCAACAATCCAAATGAAGCATTGAATGTCTCTATACTGATGATACATCCTACAGCATCACTTATACTTACTTCGTAGATTCCCGGACTGTCAACAATCAGGGTATCGTTAGGAGATCCATTGTTCCAAATGTAATTTGAACCAGTAACTGCCGGTTGTAGCGTGACAGAAGCTCCCAGGCATCCACTGATATCATGATCATGAACTTCTTGTGGTGTAACCATCAGAGCAAGGGTCACTACACTATCACAACCTAATGCAGAAGTCAATGTATCGTTATAATTGCCCGTCACAGTCAATTGTTGTGTACCAAAAGTATATATCTCACCTTCGCATATCGCTTCTGAAATCTGGCTTTCCGACGGTGCATAAAAAGTTAGATCTACGGTTAATATACTGTCACAGCCGCTTGGATGGGCATTGGGTATACGGACTTCTCCTGAAGGATTGTTTTTATCAAACCATTGTCCGGCAACATTTATTCTTTCTTCCGGACAAAGGGTTGTAGAAATGTTTCGTTGCGCATCAACAGAATTAATAATGACCGTATCCATAATTTCGCATCCGTCTTTTGTGATTCTTATCCAGTATGTTCCATCCACATTAAACGATCGGACAGGGTTGATGGAATTATTCTCCCATTGATAAGCGATAATACCTGGTCCTGGAATAGTGGCATCAACAGTGATAGGTCCTTCACCATTACAAATGGTAGAATCTGATAACGGGATATAATTCGTGAATGCATTATTCACAGAAACATCGATTGTAACTGTAGTTGATGTATTAAGTAAGTTGTTGGTTACTGTGAGCGTAACAGGAAATGTTCCAAAACTTGATGGAGGTATCCATGTAGGATTAGGATCTGTGCTTGTCCCATCCGGAAACTCCCAGAGGTAGGTGATGTCGGAGCCTGCTGTGGAGAAATTGTTGAATGAAACCGTTTCGCAATCGGAGGTATATGTAAAATCTGCTAATGGCAGTGTCACATCTACTGGAATGCAATCAGGATCTGTATTAGGTGCTGCTGTGATGGTCAAATCTATCGTACCTACCACTAATTCACTACCATTCTTTTCGGGTAGCGCCACCTGAACAAAATAATCTCCAGGTGCCAGGCATCTTTGGGTGATGATGTTACTGCCGATGGAACTGCAAGCAATTGGTGTAAGCGCTCCACAAGAACCGACAAAAACACGATAGGATAATTGATCCATAACGGCATTATCCAAATGTTCATCAAGCTTAAATGTAATGTCTGTTTCCGGGCCTGCCGTCACTGAAATTTTAAACCAGGATGTCTTTTGAGGCACAGGTTCATACAAGCATCCCATAGTTATTTCAGACAATTCACCATAGTCAGTGCCAATCGTATGACAATCTGGAATCACCGTAGCTGTGGTTGGCATAAAATCCGGTACACTCAGTGGAATCGCATTTGAACAGAAGTCACCAGGTGAATCTGTAAGTTTCATGACCACCCTGTAAGGCTGGATAGTGTCTAACGATGTATCACAATGGCGTACAAGCAAGTAATAGATTCCGGGTTCTATACATCCTCTGAGCCAGGAATGCTGGTCTGCGGTTACAAATTGGGACGTTAGTTGCACCTGTTCTGTTAGAGGAGCACCAGGCGTATCTTCCCGCCAAACAGAAATATCACTGGGATCTGCATGCCAACCATTTAAACCACCTCTTCTTTCCAGCGCGGTATAATATTGCCCTTCTTCGGTGATCTCAAATTTAAACCAGGCTGATTTCCTGCTTTCCGTGCAAATCATTGAAGGCAAAGGATCCGTCACATTCCTTGTATAACAGAGCAACGAGAAATCCGTACTGACAAAAGTATTGCCGAGTGCAAGTGGTTGGTTGGTATATGGAGGTACTGTCTCTATCAATCCATTGACAACATTGGCGGTTGCTCTTTCATCATACGTTGCAATGAATGTTGGTCTTGGATCGTAACGTATGGAAAGAGATATTGCCTGATTTGGAAGGTTAGGTGCATCGTCAGCATCAAAACTAACTACAACATAATATCTAACACTATCACGGATACATCCGCTTTTTGTAAAAACTACTCTACCCGCCTCAATATCACAGAGTGTTTCATTAACATTTTCATCAAGTAATTGCAAATCTGACACAATGGTGCTCTGTGGTGTCATCAATGTAGATTGAAGGCTCGTCCATGGTATACTTGCATCGACATCACTTTCATAAACCGCAATGAACGGCTGAAAATTTGAACCGTTCAACACTTGTGATTCGATGGTACATATACCTGAACCCGAAAGTTCGAATGTATACCACAAATTTCGCCATGGTTGCGCAACCGGAGCAGGAGGTTGTCCGGGTAAAAACAGTGGTTTGGGTACGCCATCTGGTTGTGCATAGATCAATGGGTTAAGCTGGGTAGCACAACGTGTTTCATCGGGATCATTCGCGGTTGCTCCTGTTGTGCAAAAGAATTTGTCCCGACTCGGAGCTTGATTGGGAATGGGGGGTATATCATTTACTTTCCCATTGACAAACATGTTGGTCCGGGGTATTTGATCAAAATCATATGCATTCCATACATGATCAAACCTGGATAATTCAGCTTCATCTACATAAATGGAAGGACCAATGGAGGCTCCTTCATGATTATCATTTGCGAAAATAGCAATCGTATATATGCCAGGTTGGAGATCACAAATCTGGCGATAATATACATTCGCACTTAAACACTGATATACAGGAGGAACAGTCAACAGGAGTCCTGGTTGGGCTTCTACATCAAAAGGAAATACTTCTGTATAAAAGGTTTGGTCCAGGCCGCGGATTTGTACAAATGATGGTTTTGTGATTTCAAAAACATAAAATGAAATGCGATTATATCCCGCTGCACAAGGAAGAAGTTCCAATGGAATGAATGGTGTATCCGGTAAGCAAAAGGTATCTCTTGGAAATTGATACACGCGCCCTGTATTCGCATTTGGATTACCAGCTGGTGGTGTAGTCCAGTCTGTAATTCCGCCTTGATAAGCTATGTCCGGACGATTATAATTAGGGATAATCGGAGGTTCAAGCGTAATAATAATCCTTGTTGTTTTACCAACATCTCTTGGGTCACCCTGGTAGTCACTTAAGGAATTAGCATTTGTATTCCATACTCTGTTGTTCGTATAGTTTGGACCTTCACCATAGGAGACGACAGTATACCAACCACTCGGCAATGGATTGCATGGATCATAAATTTGAACAAAGATATGTGCGCAACTCACGATTGGGGTGAGTGTAGCGCCAGGATCAGATGCCTGTCCGCTAAACAAAGTAAGGTCAGTATCCGGATTTCCAATTTCAGTGATCGTCACCAGGGCAGGTTCAGATAAGAAAAACTCACGGAAAACTAATTTTCTTTGTCGGCCGCAAGGTGGAAAATTCGCGGGGAGATTATCAACACAGGAAAATACATCCGGATCACTGGCGTAAGTACCCGGGACAGCACCCACATTGACCAGTTCTGCATTGGCGCGACTATCATGAATGGTCGTATAGACATTGAATTTAAATCCTGGATTATCCCCTAATGCAACATGATCTCCATTCCCTAGAGTGGCGAGTGTGTAGGTCCCGGGTGTGACGCAAACACATAAACTATCTATCCCTTTTGGATTAAATGTATTGTCATCCTGATTAATGCAAAATCCAGGATAATCAGTCATGCCAGGTATCTCTTCTCCTTCCGAATGTGTACCTGCAGCTGTGGCTAATTGATTGGCATCCCCTTGCAAAAAAGAATAAACCAACTCGACCCCATTGATCGAATCTGTCCGCGCATGACTTATCGTGAGCAATCCTGAGTCATCTGTGCCATCACCATTAGCATCACCAATATGAACCTGGCGGTAAATTGCTTTTTCCATATTGGGACACGTTACACCATCAGGAATAACCGTGTTTGCACAAATTAAGACAGCGGGTATAGATGGATAACGAATATCATCCTGAAGAGCCATCAGATTATTGATCAGGTTGACATTATCTGGAGCATCCAGTCTGAATAAACCTATTGATGGAAGTGCGAATACTTTTAATGCCATCGTGAACTCTGTTCCAAGAGTCCCATATGACCATGCTTCATCAAAAACTCCATTGATGGAATTCGGATCACCCGAACTGGACAATACCTGGATCGAATAATCACCCGGAGGCATACATCTTATTTCATTAATTCGTCCTGAGAATTCATAAAATAAATCCGATCCAGTATTCGGTGATGGACACGTAGCATTAAGCGTTCTGTTAAAAATGCGGGTATGAAATTCACCCCATAAAATAGGTGAATTGAGCACGAACTCAACGTGGGCATCTTCAGCTAGTGTAAAGGTGGCCCATGTAGAGAGATCAAATGTCTTCTCATTATTTCCTGTCCCCACAACTACATTACCAGAATTTGGATTAGCCGGTGTACAAATGTTATCTGCGATATACGAAGAGCAATCAAAACGATCCATCCAAACTGTAGTGGTACCAGGAGTGCTTTCAGGTAATGTACCAAGTTGGTTGGTAGGCACAGCAGGGGGTAAAACAGGTTTTGGCCATCCAGTGGGAGAAACCCCTCGCTGTTGGGCACTAAGGTTTATCACCCCTTCAAAATCTTTATGGAAAACAAGCGACAAGCTATACGTTGTATTCGGTTTCAGGTTGCAAGGAAATTCGATATGTCGCGTATGATTATCATTGATGGTGGCCCCACATTCAATCAGAGGTAAGGCATTTGGTGCCGTATTCCGAACATTACCTTCAAAGAGACGGTACCCTGCCCTGTCGGAAGTAGAACCAATACCGAAATAAAAAATCAAGAGATCAACCGTACTTCCTGTTGTAAACACATACCAGGTACTTTTACGATAATTGGTTTTATTTGGAAGAGGCAGACAATCGTTTTCAAGAACTTCATCAAGGCTTTGACATTCTATATCATGATTTCCGGAAGACACCTGGAATTGAGAAAGTGGATTTCCAGCATTGAAGACATAAGCATCAACAGGACAATCATAAAGTGCAGTTGAGGCTGTGGGGCATGACAAGGTTAAAATAATGTGGACCATGGCATTGCTATTGGACGGTCCGGTCACCTGTACCCGATACACACCAATTTTTGAACATGAGTTGGTTATGTCCCCACCCCCATTGGCTAAAAGCGTGCCTGTGAGAAATGAAGCCTGAGGTAGGCAGGTAGTGGGTTCATATACTGTAACTGCCACATTATCCAGGTTGCTCCCCCCCATGGTAACGCTCATATTTCGGGAGGTAGGAAGAGAAAATTCATACCAGACAGATCTGATGTGACCAGATTCGGCAAAATGTTCGCCTGCCTGGCTTGTGGCCATACTCAGGTCCGAGGTTTCTGAAGTATACGTGCCATAATCATACCCCGAACCACTGATCACGATGGGAATGGCATTGGCACAATTGTCATTTGCAGGAGGTGGTGGAATAAGGGAAGTTCCATAAAGAGAAAGATTCCAGATGACACAACATTGTAACATCAGAAACCTGTAAAAAACAACTTTGGGGTTGGCCATAACGGTCAATTTTTAATACTAGACACGGAGTGTATTGTCTACGCTTCTCTAAAGTTATAAAATGCAACTGGTTGTACTATCTGCAGGCTAAAATAGTGCCAGATACAATGTAGAAAAGGTAAGCTACTTGTCATTCCCAGATACTTATTAAGCCCCTTCCCTGCAGACCTAAGACTTACAGATTAAACTATTATATAAACTGTACTCTGTTGTAATCTCAACACTTTTCACTCTTCACTCTTCACTTTTCACTATTTTTGTGTCCCCTTTTGGTCCCGTAGTACAATGGATAGTATGTAGGTTTCCGGAACCTAAGATACAGGTTCGATCCCTGTCGGGACTACAAAGAAAGGCTGCCATCACCGGTGGCCTTTCTTTTTATCTTGTACGATATTTCAATCTATGATGAAAATAAGCTCCAATTTCGACAGCGGTAATATTCAGGTCGTCCATATTGACGAAAAGAAAAATGTGATCAAACTGAAAATCCGGAAGGATACCAATTCAGACTTTTTGCAATGGTTTCATTTCAGGCTTACCGGTGCTGAAGGACGGGCATGCAAACTAATCATTCTCAATGCAGGTGACACGACCTATCCGGATGGTTGGAAGAATTATAATGCATGTGCTTCCTACGATCGCCAGGACTGGTTTAGAGTCCCCACTAAATTCCGCAACGGTCAACTGGTGATTGAAATGACACCAAAACAACCTTCCATCTTTTTCGCTTATTTCGAACCATACTCTTACGAGCGACACCTCGATCTTATCCACGAAGCACAACTTGCTGATGATGCCACCATGGATATCATCGGACAAACCTATGAGGGTCGCGATATTGAAATGCTAACCATCGGAAATCCGGGCCGCAACAAAAAAGCCATTTGGGTGATTGCCCGTCAACATCCCGGGGAAAGCATGACGGAATGGTTTGTTGAAGGATTACTTCAACGACTGCTGGATACCGATGATCCTGTCGCCAGAAAATTATTGAAGAAAGCCGTTTTTTATGTGGTACCAAATATGAATATCGATGGTGCTATCGCAGGCAATTTGAGA